>JACRCJ010000194.1 GCA_016219075.1 Deltaproteobacteria bacterium
GATAGACGATACCGCAGGCGTCGAATAACCTCCCTACGTCTTTTATCTCCCTGATCGCGTTGTACCTCTTTAAAATATGCGCACGAGGCACCCCGGATATCTCATGAAGCTCATCTATGCATTCGATAAACGCCGGCAATGTCCTTATGATGAGGTCCGGCTGCAGATGTGAGTTTATATCGAATGTGCAAGTCTTGCCGGCCCCGAGCAGATATAGCCCTATCGGCACAACAGGCACCCACCCGGTGCCGACCTCTACAAGGGACGCGCCTTCGATGCTCATGAAAGGAGCCAGGTCCTTTTGAAGGATGGCTGAATACCGGCTTCTGCAAGACGGATGAAAATCTTTAAGCCCTCCAAACCGTAGCTGCGCCTTATGGTAAAGACCGACGCCGCCGAACAGAGAGAAGCACTTCAGCAGTACGGCTTTTGCGGGCCATCTCTGCATTGTTTTGGATAGAACGCTCCACATAACCACCGGACCTTCCCTGCGTTAGACTTATTTCATGCGGACCCGGCCGCCTGCACGGCCGGTAGAGCTACAGAATTGCCGTCCTGAAAGAGAGGCGCGAACAAAATGGCAAGAAATACCCAGAACGGCGGCTCCAGAAAGGTGCCGGTGGCAAAAAAAGATACGAAGAACACGGCCCCGGCGGCCCTGTTTTTTTTGAAAACGCGTAGCATCAGAGCGATGAACAACAGGACCCCGACAGTGCCTGTGGAACCGAATATATACGCCAGTATGTTCCATCCTTCAGGGGCTTCGGCCAGTATCCCCTCAAACATAAGTTCATGCGCTATCTGGGGAAAGACCACCTTCATGTTCCCCAGCCCGGCGCCGAAAAACGGCGACTCCTGTATTATCATCCAGGGCATCTCCCAACTGGCGAAGAGCCTCGCGACGGCGGATATGTCGCGCCCGGAGAATATTAAAAAGATACGGTCTACGATCGCCTCGGCGAAAAAACCGCCAAGAGGCGTCATGTAAAATAAGAGCGCGATTGCGGCGATCGCCAAAAAAACGAGTGAACCCATGCGGACCATCCTGGATATGCCCGTTACCCGCCCGGCCGCGTACAATGTCAAGACTGTTAGAAGCATGAAGTAGGCGGACAGCGAGAAAGTCAGCAAGATCGAAGCAAGTACCGCGTATATCTTCCGCTGCGATAATATTGTCCGCCCGGATACAAAAAAGAGATATGCCAACCCGAAGTTTTGAAAGATGCCGAAGACTGACGGCTCGCTGAAAACGCCTCTCATTTTAACGAACTCGGTGCCCCTGAAGTAGCCTGCGGCCTCGCTGCCTTCAAGGCCTGTCCAGAAAAACCTGTACGGCAGTCCGATATCCGTCTGCATGGCGGCATAGATGTAAAATCCCAGCAAGGCGTTCAAGAAGAGGATATTTTCAACCGTGGAACCTGCCGCGGACTGTCTTATCCGGGTCACAAGCGCCATCAGGAGCGCGCTGCACAATATGTAGTAATTAAGCTTTGAATAGGACCTTGCAAACGCCCCGGTCGAGAATTGAAATAGCGAAAAGTGCACAAGGTAGAGCGCTGACAGAAGCGTCCAGACCGAAAACAGGAGGAAGAAAAGGTATTCCCTGGGGAGCGACAAAAGACCGCGGTTTGCGACCGCGTTCTTGGCGTACACCAGGACTACGACCAATAGAAGCAGGTCTCCGATGGAGACCCTGAACATGAGATTGGTCTTTGAGAGTACGGCGCCCCAAAGGGCCGCCCACAACACAAGCCTTGAGTCAAAGCTGGGGATAAATGTCAGGGCTCGTGACCCGGTAATATTATCGCGCATCGGTCTCATCTTAAGTGTTTATCCCACTGCCCTTGCCTGTCTGTGAAGTAGTCGTATATTCCGTCGAAGACCGCGCGCGCCTCACTGAACCGTCCGGCGGCGATATGCCTCAACTGAAGGACCAGTCTGGACGGGACATAGTAAGCTACGAACAGTGCGTAGAGTGGCGGGGCAAGCCATCGTCTTGTCACAAAGAGCCGGTTACGGGTTATATAGTAATAGACCAGCGGGCTTCCCTTGCCGCCGGAGGACCCGGACGTTTTATGCCTTACCTGACCATTGGCGGAGACCCCGATGCTTATGCCTTGCGACCTGCAGAAGAAGCAGAAATCAATATCTTCGACATACATGAACAACCGGGGATCGAGGAAATAACCATCGGCCGCGATCCTCCGGTTTATGATCTCCGCTGAGATAAGGACGCTTGCGAATGTGACCCAGTCCGTCCTCCAGAACTTTTTGCCGCCTGGGACCGCGCTTCTCTTCGTACAGAGGCCGAAGAGGTCGTGCGGGAGTTCTCCCTGCGCGAATTCGGGCTCGGACGCATTTGCGCCGTCCCGGACCAGGCTGCCTGCGACCGGAAAAGACCCTCTGGCCGAGCATGAGACAAGCTCCGAAAGCGTCTCCGGTGAGACAACGGCGTCGTTATTAAGGAGCCAGACATAGTCCGTCCCTCTTGAAAGGGCGAAGTCAGCCCCAAGGTTGCACCCCGCGGCGAACCCGAGGTTCTCACCGGCGCGTATAAGGTGAAGCCTTCGTAGCGCCGCCCGATCTGATCCGGATTCGTAAGAGGCTACCGTTACCGTTTTGAAACCGTTCCATGCGCTGAACCCGGGCCCGGTCAGGAGGTGTTTTCCCGCCCATTCTGACAGGCGCTCCACTGAATCGTCCCTGGAGCCGTTATCGACAACGACTACCTGGCAGTCCGGGTACTCGAGCCTTTTGAGCGATTCAAGGCACTCAACGGTGTGCCGCCAGCCGTTCCAGTTGAGGATGACTATATATACCGAAGGCGTCGATTTAACATGCATGAGAGGGTTACCGTAAAAGGTCTCCGTAGCCGTAGATCGCGAGTTTCTTCTCCACGCTCCGGCTGAATTCTTTCAAGGCCGGGTCGTTCCTGTAGGCAAAAGCCCTATGGGGCATGATCGACTTGATGGCGTCTTTTATCAGCGTGTCCGCGGCATGAATGTCGCAGAAATCAACCAGCCTTTCCATATGTTTTTCCGGCTCCGAAAGGAAGGATTCGTAACTGATCTCAAGTACCCGATTTTTCATGGCCTTGACGTGTTTTTCAGCTTCTTTCATGTATGTCTCCCAGAGGCTGAAACTGCCTTCCAATGTATAACAGCGCGCGGAAAGAGCGGCACTCGTTCTTCTGTAAAGTTTCTTTTTGAGAAAATCATCCCATCTAAGCTGTATGGGCGCGGATGAAAGGCTTTTATTCACTCTCGCCGTCAGGCTCGCCGCCACATCCACCCCGTGCCTGTAGACATGAATTATTTTAGCCTTTGGAAATATCTCCCGCCATACCGGTAAAGTAAACGTGTTTCTGGGGTCCTTCCATCCCCACGGGCGATCTGTTTTTTTGAAATTGCCGCCGGATAAAAGATGAGAATTTCCCCAGTAGCTTGCCGCCCTGGCCGTTTCGCAGGATTCTCTGAAGAAAGAAACGATGAGGCCGGTCAATTCCCCGCTCTCCAGAATGTATCTGAAAGTTTCCGGGTTGTCCCACGCCCCGCCGCTCTGGATCAGCGCCCACTCGTTGAGCCTTTGAAAAAATAGCGCTTCATGGTTCTCATCTTTCTTTTTTCCTGTAAAAAGGCCGAGCTGATCGAGTATATTCGTGACAAGGGCGGTCCCTGAGCGGTGCATCCCCATTATGATGACCGGACTCGACTGGAACCGGTCTGTATGCCTTTCCACTTTTTTACAGCCTCCCCTTATGCGACAATCTTTTTTAAATTTAAAGTTTCTTACCGCAAAGGCAACCACGGTATGGTTACTATCCTTATCTTCCTGTATACAAGGTAGCTCGCGTGCACATTTTGAAGAGCCAGACTCACGGATGTCGCTATCGCGGCCCCCATGACCCCCATGCCTGGTATCAACAACAGGTTCAGGAGAAGGTTCAAAAGAGCCGTATACGTGATATTTTTTCTCAAAAGGCGTTCATTGCCGCTCATCATGAGCAGATATCCGACCGAGCCTGTCACCACGTTGGCGAACTGGCCAGCCGCGAGTATTCTGAGCACGTTTTCCCACTGCCTGAACTGCTCTCCAAACAGGCCCATCACGGATGACGGAAAGATCATAAAAAACAGGAGCACGGGCGCTACGAGCACCGTCAATAGCTTTGCCGAGCTGCGGGCAGTCGAGCCGAGGGCCTCCATATCCCCAAGCCTGTAAAGTGCGGCGAACTTCGGGGCGGCGATGCTGTTTACCGCGATCATCAGAAAACTTATAAGCATCGCCGCTCTGCTGGCTACGCCGAAAATGCCTATATCGGCCTGCGTACCCCATATGCCGAGTATAAACGTTGCTGCCGTGGAGATGCCCAGGCCCATTACCGAGATCCATAATAGCGGCATGCTGCTGGAGAGCATTTTACCGGTATCAAAATGTCCTGTGACTCCGCGCGCCCCGGCCGTGGCCGATCTCCACAACCAGAAACCCGCAATACTCGTAACTGCCGTGGCGACAGTAAACGCCGATATAGCCCCGCTCACTCCAAGGGAGCTTCCTGCGAGGTAAAGCACGATAAGCGACAGGCCATTGACGCCTATGCCCTGTATGAGCGTGGCGTCGCGGATATGTTTAAGCCCCTTTAGCATCTCAGCGTAGAGCGAGAGCAGAGAAAACGGCACTATCGAAAACGCTATCATCCGTATGGGCCGGATAATATCCGGGTTTGCGAAAACAGAGGAGGCTATCCATGGGGCCGCAATAAAGACAAGCGCGGCTGAGACAGCCGAGGCGGCCAGAGCCAGGGTCACCCCTTTCTTACATACCCCTTTGACCGCGCTCCAGTCGTTTACCTCGGCGTTTGAGGCGACAAAACGCAGCAGACAATTATCCAATCCTACCCGCCCTATGACCGACGCGACCATGGCCACCGTAAGGGCAAGGAAATAAACCCCCGCGCCTTCCGCGCCGAGAAATCTCGCGAGCAGCACGTTAAAAGCAAAGGCTAACACAGCGCCCATGGCCTTGAGGACAAAGGCCACCGTCGCGCCGCTTACGACCTCGCGCATGTGGGAGTCGAGCCGGTCTCTTAAGAAAGGTATCCTGTCGATTATACGGGTCTGCATAGGGACTCTTGTTCACCGGTCCCCGTAAATACGCTGAGGACGGTCTTAAAAACAATCATTACAGGCAAACGAAGACTCTTTACACCCGGCCTTTGCAATCGCTTCCGGACTATGTCGCCGGAGCTTTGAAGCCCTGGTCAACTGCCGTGGGCCGTGGAAACGCTCATATAGTATTCCATGGTCATTTGCGCGATTCTGTCCCAGGAATAATTCATCTTCAGCTCCTCAAGCGCGCCAGAGCCCAGGGCCGTCATCTCTTCCGGAGACCGGGCGAGCCTCAGTATGGCCGAAGCGAGACCCCCGGAGTCATCGTAATTGACAAGTAGCGCTGTCTTGCCGTCCTTCAGAGTCTCCGTAAAACCGCCCACGGCGGTGGCGATGATCGCCTTGCCGAAGGCCATCGCGGTAAAAAGAGCGGCGCTCTGCGTTATGTCCTTATAGGGCAGCACGACCATATCCGAAGCCGAATGGAACAATACGATCTCGTCTGTCGTAAAAGGCCTGAAAAAAGTCCTGACCGATTTTTCCAGCCCGAGCTCCCTGATACGGGCGGCTATCTCCTCCATGTACCAGGC
>JACRCJ010000195.1 GCA_016219075.1 Deltaproteobacteria bacterium
GCGATAAATGTGGACCGCGGGGTCTTCAGGCTCCCGGACTCCATGAGCTTTGAGGAGGGGACGTTCTCGGAGCCTCTCGGCTGCATCGTAAGAAGTTTCAGGATGTCGCGCTTCGAGCCGGGCAAAACCGTCCTCGTCATCGGGAGCGGCATGTCGGGGCTCCTGCACATACGGCTTGCGAAAGCTCTCGGCGCCGGGAAGATAATCGCCACGGACATAAGTGATTTCAGGCTCGAGGCCGCCAGGGCCTCAGGCGCCGACCTGACTGTCAAGGCCACGGACGATGTCCCGAAGAGGGTGGAGGAGTTTCTCGGGAGGCTGGCGGACTTCGTGATACTCTGTGCGCCGAGGGATTCGGCCATCGCCCAGGCTTTAAAGAGCGTGGACAGGGGAGGGGTGCTGCTCCTTTTCGCTCCCAAGGAGCCGGGGGGCACTTACCCCATGCCGCTCTTTGACCTCTGGAGGGACAACATAACGATAGTGAACTCCTACGCGTCACCTCCCGCGGATACGAAGGCGGCCCTCGACCTCATAGAGAGTAAAAGGGTCCCGGTTACGGACATGATAACGCACAGGCTCGCCCTTTCAGAGGCGCAGAAAGGTTTTGACCTCGTGGCCGAGGCGAAGGAGTCGATAAAGGTCGTCCTTGAGCCGCAGAGATAGTATCGCCGCATGAGAGTCTTTTTATTTTTAACCTTCTTAAAACCCCGGGGTTTTAGTTAGGCCCTGGGAGGGTTCATTACGGAGTGTGGCGGAGGCGGAGTGAAGAAGATAGGGTTGATAATGAAGTTAAGTAACCCTGAGGCGATAAAGCTCGGCTGTGATATTTCCGATTGGGTGCATAAAAACGGCGGGATGGTCTATACCAGCCAGAACCTCCTGGAGTGCGTCCCCCGCGCCGCTTCGGTGACGGGCGAGGAACTGTCGGCCGTGGTGGATGTTATGGTCGTGCTCGGAGGCGACGGCACGATGCTTTCCGCGGCGCGGATGCTCGACGGGAGGAAGGTCCCGATCCTGGGGGTAAACATGGGCGGGCTCGGGTTTCTGACCGCCAGCACTGTAAAAGAGGTCTATCCCCTGTTAGAGCGGATAATGAAGGAAGACTATGTCATCGAAGAGCGGATGATGCTCTCGGTGAGCCTCTCAAGGAAGGGTGAGACGGCCTCGAAGCACAAGGTCCTGAACGATGTCGTCATAAAGGCCGCCAACGGCCGCCTGGTGAGGCTTGAGACGCGCATCAACAGGGAGTATGTAAACACATACAGGGCCGACGGGCTGATCATAGCCACGCCCACCGGCTCAACCGCGTACTCCCTTTCGGCCAACGGCCCGATACTCTACCCGACCATACACTCGATAATAGTGGCGCCGATATGCCCGTTCAACCTGACGAACAGGCCCGTTGTGATCCCGGACTGGATGACTGTTGACGTGACCGTGATACCGGACCAGATGTCCGTCGGACTGATACTCGACGGACAGGTCGATGTCGGACTCGAGGCCGGGGACACGGTAAAGATCAAGCGGGCCGAGGCGAGCGTCTATTTAATTAAATATGAAGGCAAAAGCTATTTTGATATACTCAGGGAGAGGCTCATGTGGGAGGTCAAGGCGCCTTCCGGCGAGCCGGCCCGCAAGTAAAAATCCTCCCCCTTTATGGTGACGGGGGAGGCATGGGTGGGGGTGAAAACAGGTTTTCACCCTCCCCGCTTCCCGTTGCATAGGAAGAGCGCAACGGGAGCCCAGCCCTCCCGTCAAGGGAGGGGAGGATTAAGGAGATTCCCCGCAAGCCCCGGTTTTGCGGGGATGCTTCATCTGTCTTATCGGTCTTTTCAGGGCGCGCCAGCCACCCCATGGCCATGGTGGGGCGCGGACGGTCATTTATCATAGACACGAACGCCTTTCACCAAAAACTATGCTCGTAGAACTGAGTATCAAAGACTTCGCCATAATCGAAAGCCTGACGGTCTCCTTCGACCGCGGACTTAACATATTTACGGGCGAGACCGGCGCGGGTAAAAGCATAATCATGGACGCCATCTCCCTTATACTCGGGGACAGGGCTACCAACGAGATAATACGGACGGCGAAGGAAGAGGCGCAGGTCGAGGCGATGTTCGACGTCTCCGGGCACTCGGGCGTAGCCGGGGTCCTCAGCGAGGCCGGGATCCCCTCAACGGATGAGCTCGTCATAAAAAGGGTCGTGCAGAGGGCCGGAAGGAACAGGGTCTACATAAACGGCAGCCTCGCAACGCTGGTGACCCTCACCGAGGTAGGCAGACTGCTGATAGACATATACGGTCAGAGCGAGCACCAGTCGCTCACGCGCCCGGACGAGCACATAGAGATACTCGACTCCTTCGGCGGTTTCGGCAAGCTCAGGGCCTACATGGCGGAATCCTACAGGGAGTACTTCTCTGTAAAGAAGGAGCTCGACTCCCTTTTGACCGACTCGAAGTCGTCGGCGGACAAGAAGGAGTTCCTTGAGTTCCAGGCAAAAGAGATAGCCGACGCCTCGCTTGCCGACGGAGAGGAGGAGGACCTCAAGAAGTTAAAAGAGAGGCTTTCCAACTCCGAGAGGATAAAAAACATCACGGAAGAGGCCGAGAGGCTACTGTACTCGGAGTCGGGCTCGGCTGTGGAAAGGCTCGGGGCCGCGGTCAAGGCATTAAGAGACCTCTCAACGCTCGACGACAAGCTCGCTAACGCGGCCAAAAGCCTTGAAGAGAGCCTCTATACGGTTGAGGACACGGCGTCGTTTTTACGGAGCTATTCGGAGTCCGTCGAGGCCGACCCGGACGGGCTTGAAAATGTATTGGCGCGCATAGACCTCATAAACAGGCTGAAGAAGAAGTACGGCGGAACGGTCCAGGAGATATTAAAGAAGAAAGAGGATATCGAAAACGAGCTCTCCAGTCTGGCGGACCACGAAGAGAGGCTCGCTTCTCTTGAGGCGAGGAAAAAAGCGGCGCGCGAGAAGGCGCTTCAAGCGGCCGTAAGCCTTACGGAAGCCAGAACGGCCTCTGCCGGGGTCCTTGAGAAGAGGATAGAAGACGAGATAGGCGGACTCGGGATGAAGGGGGCCGTCTTCGAGGTCTCGATAGAGACCGAGAGGAACGCCGACGGCACAATCCGCTTCGGCGAGAAGGGCGCCGAGAGGGTCAACTTCTTCATAGCCACGAACAAGGGCGAGGGGCTAAAGCCCCTGGCCAGGGTTGCCTCGGGCGGGGAGCTTTCAAGGATAATGCTCGCCATAAAGAGCGTTACCGCCGCCGGGAGGGTCCCGACCCTCATATTCGACGAGATAGACACCGGGGTCGGCGGGGCGATGGCCCAGGTCGTGGGCCTGAAGCTCAAAGAGGTGGCCGGGGCAAACCAGGTCCTTTGCATAACGCACTCCCCTCAGATAGCGGCGTTCGCCGACAGGCACTTCGGGGTCGAGAAGAAGACCGCCTCCGGAAGGACGACGACATCGGTTAGCGCGCTCGGAGACTCGGAGAGCCTCGAGCAGATATCCCGGATGCTCGGCGGCATGAAGGTAACGGAGATAAC
>JACRCJ010000201.1 GCA_016219075.1 Deltaproteobacteria bacterium
GAGGGTCGCCGGAGGGGCGCTCCTCCAGACCCTCGACATCGAAAGCGCCTCGGACTTGAAGACCGTAACTGAACGGGGCCCGGACGAAAAAGAGCTTGAAGACCTCCTTTTCGCGTGGAATGTCTGCAAGCATGTGAAGAGCAACGCCATCATATTCGCAAAAGACGGCCGCACCGTCGGAGTCGGCGCGGGACAGATGTCCAGGATCGACTCCACAAGGATAGCCGCCGCGAAGGCCGCGGACGCGGGCCTTTCCGTAAAAGGCTCGGTCATGGCCTCCGACGCGTTCTTCCCGTTCAGGGACAATGTGGACAAGGCCGCCGAGCACGGCGTGACCGCCATAATCCAGCCCGGCGGGTCGATAAAGGACGAAGAGGTCATAAAGGCCGCCAACGAGCACGGTATAGCGATGGTCTTTACCGGGATAAGGCACTTCAGGCACTGATAACGGACCCCCGGAAAGGTTCCAAAAGGAAGCAACTGATGAAAGTCTTGATAATAGGAAGCGGCGGCAGGGAGCACGCTCTGGCGTGGAAGCTTAAGCAGAGTAAAAAGGTCTCCCGCCTCTTCATAGCGCCCGGCAACCCCGGCACGCGCCTGCACGGCGAGAACAGGACAATACCGGCCGAGGATGTCGAGGGCCTCAGGGCCTTCGCCCTGAAGGAGCAGATCGACCTTACGGTAGTCGGCCCGGAGCTCCCGCTCACGCTCGGGATAGTCGACGCGTTTAACTCCTCGGGTCTCAGGATATTCGGCCCCACGCGCCACGCTGCCGAGCTTGAGGGGAGCAAGGTCTTCTGCAAGGAGTTGATGGTCAAGTACAAGATACCCACGGCGTGGTACAAGAAGTTCGACAACTACGAAAAGGCGGTCTCTTATATCGAGACCCACGACGGCCCCTATGTGGTCAAGGCCGACGGCCTGGCCGCGGGAAAAGGCGTCCTAATATGCAGGACCAAAAAAGAGGCTGCCGACGCGGTTGACCTCATAATCAGGAAGAAGGCCTTCGGGGTGGCCGGGAAAAGGATAATAATTGAGGAGTTCCTCGAAGGCGAGGAGGCCTCGTACCTCGCCATAACCGATGGCAGGACCGTCGTCCCCCTGGCCCCGGCCCAGGACCACAAGGCGATATTCGACGGCGACAGGGGGCCCAACACCGGAGGAATGGGCGCGTACTCCCCGGCCCCCCTCATAACCCCCGCCCTTGAAAAAGAGATAATGGAGACCATCATGGTCCCAACCGTAAGAGCGATGGAAGCCGAAGGGAGACCCTATAAAGGGGTCCTTTACGCCGGGCTCATGATATCCGGGGGCAAGCCAAAGGTGCTGGAGTTCAACTGCAGGTTCGGCGACCCGGAGACCCAGCCGATACTGATGCGCCTTGAGGACGACCTCTTCGACCTCCTTCTGGCCGCAGCGGAAGAGAGGCTCGAAGGCGTGACTCTCAACTGGGGAAGGCCGGCCGTATGCGTAGTCATGTCATCGAAGGGGTACCCCGGGGATTACCGGAAGGGCGACGGGATAAACGGGCTTGAGGAGGCCTCTCGGCTTAAAGACGTGATGGTATTCCACGCGGGCACCGCCATGAAGGAAGGCAAGGTAGTCACCTCGGGCGGAAGGGTCCTCGGTGTGACCGCCCTCGGGGACGACATAAAAGGCGCCATAGAGAACGCCTACAGGGCGGTATCTCTTATAAGCTGGGACGGCGCGTACTACAGACTTGATATCGGGAAAAAGGCCGTCAAAGGCTGATAATCCCGAAAAGGAGAGACCAATGGCTCAAAAACCTCTGGTAGGCATACTTATGGGGAGCGAATCGGACCTGCCGGTGATGGAAGAGGCCTCGAAAGTCCTTGAGAAGTTCGGCATACCTTACGAGATGACGATATCTTCGGCGCACAGGACTCCGAAAAAGACTTCTGATTACGCGAAGAACGCCGAGAAAAGAGGGATAAGGATAATAATAGCCGGGGCCGGAAGCGCCGCGCACCTCGCCGGGTTCATAGCCGCCGAGACGATTCTGCCGGTTATAGGCGTGCCGATAGACTCAAGCCCGTTAAACGGGCTCGACTCGCTCCTTTCAACCGTTCAGATGCCCGGAGGGGTCCCGGTGGCCTCCATGGCCATAGGCAAAGCAGGGGCGAAGAACGCCGGGATATTCGCCGCCGAGATACTCTCGATATCGGACGACAGGCTCAAGGCCAAGCTCAAGGCCTACAGGGTCGAGATGGCCAGGGCCGTAGAGGAAAAGGCCAAAAGACTCTCAAAAGCCGGTTCACGGTAACTGCCGTTGCCCAACAACGCGCCACTCATAATAAACGCCTCCGCCACTCTTGATGAGGCCCGCGAAGCATTTAAACGGGGCGGCGTCATAGCCTATCCTACTGAGACCTTCTACGGCCTCTGCGTCGACCCGTTTAACAAAGAGGCCATCGAAAAGCTCTTTACCCTCAAAGGCCGCTCCCCGAAAAGCCCCATATCCGTCATCATCTCTGACGTATCCATGCTTGATGAAATTGCGGCCGGGGTCACTCAGGCCGCCTCCGCCCTGATGAAAAGGTTCTGGCCAGGCCCGCTCACCATAA
>JACRCJ010000018.1 GCA_016219075.1 Deltaproteobacteria bacterium
AGTGTCTCCCGGAGCCCCCTGAGGTTCGCGTTCTGTATCTGAAGCCCCGGGCGGACGTTTATCTCCAGGACCACCACCCCATCCTCTGTCAGGGCGATATCGACCCCCAGGTACTTAAGGGGCACTGCCCTGGCGATCTTACGGCTTACATCCAGGACCTTTTCCCAGTGAGGTATCGAAAGGCCCGTAATAGGGGCGCCCGTGTCCGGGTGCGCCGTAATCGTCCTGTCGCCGTGGATGGCGTGAACCGTACGGCCGGTAGCGATGTCTATCCCGACGCCTATGGCGCCCTGGTGCAGGTTGGCCTTGCCGTTGGAGGCCTTCGTAGGGATCCTGGTCATGGACATGACAGGCTCGTCCCTGCAGAGTATGACCCTGATATCGGCGAGACCCAGGGGGCTTAGCCCGCTCATCCAGGAGTTCTGCACCACCCGTTCCTCTATTATCGCCTGGTCATGGAGGTCGAATGAATGTACGCCGAAGATGATATCCGATATATGGCGCCTCAGGTCATGGAGGGAGTAAGCCTTTCCGCTCACGCTTATCCAGTTCCGCCCTTCCCGACGGGCTATGACCACTATCCCGCCGCCGCCGCTTCCCTGTGCGGGTTTTATGACGAAGTCCGGGAACGCCGCCAGGCCAGCCTCCAGGTCCTGGAGTTCGTAAAAATGGCTGTATACCTTGTAAGTGGCAGGGACCGGCACCCCTATCCTCCTGAGGGCGTCCTTTGTAAGGAGCTTATGGTCCGCAAGGGGGAAGTCCTTCCTGCTGTTGCAAACGTAGATGTAACGGAGGTTACGCTCGTTCATCCCGAGGACCCTGCCGGCGTTCTCGCGGGCGGAGAACCAATCCGAAAATATCTTATACAGACTTCTCATGTGTTTTGCCTGAATATCAATCTGCGGAACCTTATGAACTCCATCAATCTCATGCCTATCCACTTTCCGAGCCACATGTTAATGGCGATGACGACCAGGAGAAGCTCCGGGAAAGCCAGGAACATGGACTGGAGGAAAAGAGAATCCATAACGGCATAGCAGGCGGAGATTACGACGATGGTCGCAAGCGTTATCATGGCCGCCTTCTTAATGCCCTGCTCCGTCTCCAGGATGGCGAAGCGCTCGGCGGTAATCGCCATGATAGCTATCGGGAAAAGCGTTATATGGGCCAGATCAAAAAGCCCCAGGCGCACGCCGGCTACGGTAGTCGAAAGCATCACCACCACCACCGTTGTAAGCATGATGGCCATCTTCGGGGAATGGAGCAGGTGGAGCCAGTCCAGCACCTTTCTGGCAAGGGCAGATACGAGTATGACCATGACAAAGCCCACAACGCCCCACAAGAGCCCCGTCTCCCTTGCCGCGGCCGCTATGAGGGCCGGCAGGAAAGTCCCGAAGGTTTCAAGCCCGATGACGTTCCTGAAGACCACCGTTACAAGGGCGCCCAGGGGGATCATGAGCATTATCTTGAGGAGGTTCTGCGAAATGCCCACCTGCTCGAAGACGGAATAGATATTAAATATGTTGAGCATGGAGTTGCCGAGCGTCTCCTGGGTTTCAAGCCTGGGCACAAGCCGCTTCGTAATCTTGAAGAAGTACTGGAAATTAACATTGGTGGTATGCTTGAAAAGGACGAGGTCCCCGTAGTACAGGGTCAGGTAATTCGAAGGGATCTCGGCGAAGTGGTCGTTGATGGTATCGAACGGCACCCAATGCCCGTTTATATACGCCTCCACCCACTGGTGGCCTACCCTTTTGCTGCCCTGCTGGAGTATGAGCCCGCCCACAAGGCGCGAGGGGATATTGAGTTTGCGGAGCATGGCTGAGAAAGCCCGGCTCTTGCCGTTGCAACTCGCCTCACCGAGCTTAAGGGCCGTGACGGCGTCGGTATAGCCCGAGAAGGTCTTGTTCTTGACGCTGTCCTGGAGATAGCGGTGTATCCCCGTAAGCGCTTCAAGGAGGGTTACCTCCCTGTCGGGCAATATCTCGTTGAGGGTCTTTTCTATAAGAGGGTCGTTTACCTGTGTCCCCGCCTCCTCCGCGAGGTACTCCGCCATCTTCCGGGCATCCGCCTTCGGTATCGGCATATCCGGTGGTATCCTGTACTGGACGTGGCCGGCCTGTGCTGAGAAGGTATAGCGGATATTGTGCTCGCCGGAGACGCTTTCAGCGTTCCAGGTGGCAAGGCGGTTGTCAGGGCCGGACTGCAGAGCCATGGTGAACGCGCCGGATGAGTTCTCCTCATCGGTGATTTTCTGACGGCTGTCAGTCTTGGGCAGGTACGTGGAAATGCTTATGTCGTCCCCGTGTCCATGGACCACCATGCTCAACTCGACCCTGTGGCTTACCACAGGCATCAGGCCCGCGAGGGCGTAGTCCAGTACAACCAGCTTGTACCCCATGATTGCGAAGGGCAAGATGACAGTGACGGCAAAAAGCGCCAGGAAGACCTTATTACGGTTAAAGATTTTTTTCATCCAGATCGCGGGCATGGAGCGGTAAACGGCAGATGGCCGATTAGTTCCTTCCAGGCTCATTTAACATCAATAATCATACCGTAACAAATATTATATAGTAAGCATTTCCGCTGTAACACCGGCTTGCAGCTTAAAAAGATAGCTTAAAAGGTTGACAGCCTGTTAGAGATGAAGACCTCGCAACCGGGTCCCGCCCTCCTGCTTTTTTTAGGAAGGTTCTCTTTATGATGCCCAGGAGGGCCGGGACAAACGCCGGGTCCGCGGCCATGGGGACGAGATGGGCGGAAAATTAAACTCCGGCCCGACAACATCCCTAAACGCTTCGAGTTAACAATAAATCAGGGAACATTAAAGAACGATTAGAAAAACGCCTTCCGGGCGCCAGGCATCTTAATTCATCAAATTAGGGAAACCCTGAATAATTCATTGATTCGTCATTGCGAGCGTAGCGTTGCAATCCCATCTTTAGGTAAATCAAGCACTTGGAGATTGCTTCGTCGCTTTGCTCCTCTGTTAGACTTTATATGTCTGTTAGACTTTATATGTCAGACAGAGCATGTTAAGTGTTGTGCCGAGTAAGGATTGAACAAGTCTACCGCTCCTCAAGGCTTTAAGCCTATATTGCGAACAAGACCCAATCCTTAC
>JACRCJ010000197.1 GCA_016219075.1 Deltaproteobacteria bacterium
CCGGCCCTGGCGTACTCTTCCTTGTGGAATATGGCGAAACTCCAGAAGTGGGAAGGGGTCCAGAAAAACATCACTATCGCCAAAAGCGCGGGCGGCATGCAGAACTCCGGGTTCACCGAAGCCCCTCCGGCCAGCACCGCGAAGCTCCCGGCAAGCCCTCCGACGATGATATTGAGCCAGCTCCTCCTCTTAAGCCACATCGTGTAGACGATGGCGTAGACGAAGGCCCCGAGCGCGAGGTGTATCGCGACCATCGGGTTTAACGCCTTGAAGGATACCAGGAGCGAGGCGGCGAAGAGCGCCACGGCTATCCCGAGGACCGTCTTTGAGTTTATGATGCCTCCGGCCGGGAGGGGCCGTTTTTTCGTCCTCTTCATCAGGGAGTCGATGTCGCTGTCGAAGTAGTGGTTGAAGGCGCTTGCCGATGTCGAGGCGAGCATCGTGGCGATGACCAGGAACATGAGCTTGCCGAATGTGAAGTCCTTGGACTGGGCCGCGATGAGCCCCACGATGGCGCTGAAGGTTATGAGGCTGCATATCCGGAGCTTGAAGAGCGGAAGGTACCTTTTGATTTCCAAAACGGAAACCTCCTGAGGGAAAGTTTTTGGGTCCGTATCAAAAGGGCTGCGTCGTCGGTTTTACAGGTGTAGCCCTATTATATTACTTGCGGATATAATTGCAAGGAAAAGAAATGCGGCCCTCGCGGGCCGCCCTATTTAAAGCGCGCGCCTTGCGGGGGCCCGGTAACAGCGCCCCTCCCATTCGTCCCGCCCCGGTCACGCCCGCCCCCCGCCCTTTAACGCCAGGGCTTTTCACACCCCGCCGCCTCACCGTCAACGACCGCACCGGGGCCCGGCCCCTTTCTTCCGACAAGCGTCAGGAGGGCGTTCAAGACGAAGGTTATGCCGCCGGCTATGGCCACCAGGCCGCCCGCCCCCATGATGCTCATGCTTACGACCTTGGCGATGTTATTGAGGTTCTGCTCCTGCCCGTAAGTCTTTCTCGCCACCCCGTGGGAGCCGGCCATGTAGAGCCCCGCGGCGAACATAAGGATGCCGAGGCTGTAGAGGTAGGGCTGCACCACGGCCATCTTCCTGCTCCAAAGGACCCTGTTGAACGCCGGTGCCACTTCGTAGAAGAGCCCCATGAACGCTATTGTGACGGCGCCGATGACGCAGTGGTAATGCGCCGGTATCTTCGTGTTCACCCCGCTTATCATGAGGGCTATCACGCCTCCGAGGAGGAATACCGCTATCGAGAGGAGAAGCGATGAGTAGGCGGGGTCCTTCCAGAGCCTCTTCGCCGTGAACATCTTCCGGACCGAGGCGAGCATGAATACGGCGGTCGAGGGCCCCAGACCCCAGCGCATGAGGCCGGTGAAGACCTCCTTGTAGGCCTGCTCCGAGGTGTCAATGAAGAAGTATATGAACGGCGCCGGTATTATAAAGAAGAGGTAGAAGACGAATAGCGCCTTGGCCACGGAAGGGCTTACCGGGTCCTCCCTGAGGACAAGCCTTGAGATGTATATCCAGACCGTTACCATCGAGATTGTGTTGGCGAACTGGAGTATGTGCCCCCCTCCCCAGAAGAGCCTCTCAGAGTCTATGAAGATCTTGCCAGTGGCCCACTGGTAGTAGGCCGAGAGCGCGAAGCACAAAAACGCCACGAAGACCGCCGCCCCGGCCACGGCCATGCCGAATGTCAGGACCGGGAGGACCTTGCCCTCCCGCTTGGCCTTCAATAGCGTAAGGAATGTGTTTATGAGGTTCAAAAGTATGCCGGAGGCGAAAAGAACGAGCCCTGCATAGAAGACCGGCGTGACAAGCACCGGTACATAGTTGGCAAGCTCCGCGGGCCCGAGCCCGAATACCGCCGAGACGACCACAAGGCCCATCCCCAGGGCCGACAACAGGACCGAGGCCCATCCGAGGTTCCTGGAGAACAAGGCAGTGCCGGTATGAGCCGTGCTCGTAGCGGACCACAGAAACCCCTCGAAGGCTAAAAACCATATCACTACGGCGAGGTCCACATGGCCAACGAGCGCCACATATATATAGTCGCTCCCCAGCGGGAGCATGTCTTCGACCACCGGGGTCCTGGCCATCGCCACAAGGAGGGCGAATATGCCGGCGAATACGAGCGACATGACGGCCAGGAGCAGCCACCCGTAGATTATCTTCTCTGTGCCTCTGTCAACGGAACTGAATCCTCTCAAACGGCCTCTCCGGATTTATTTTTAATCCCCTGTCGGGGTTTAATCGCTACGGGTTAAATTCCTCGAAGCTCGCTTCGTAAATTTTAAATCCCCTCCCCCTTGATGGGGGAGGGTTAGGGTGGGGGTGAAAAACTCCACCCTCCCCTCTGTCCCCTCCCGTCGATGGAGGGGAAGTATATCGAGATACCCCGCAGCTTGCCGCGGGGTGGTTTATTTAAGCGCGGCTTGCCGCGTAGGCAGACTAACGATATTCCCTTCGAATACCCCGAGAAAAGCGGCGGGGTAGTTTATTGTTCTGAAAACCCTGGGGGCATAGGCCCGGGGGTTCATTTCGTTCGGGTTTTTGCGGATGGTTACATGGTTACAATGTACCAGAGACGCGCCGGAAAAGCAAGGCGGCCCCTCTGCGAACCAATCGGGGCCGGGTCCTTACGCGGCGCTTGAGAAGTCCACGCGCATCGAGCACCGGGACATAAAAATAGCGAGCCGTCCATCCAGACCGGTATAGTCGCCAAAGGCAATGTTTAAAATCCGCCGACCGCACGGTCCGCCGACCGCACGGTCCCGGTACTTGAAAAATTTACGGCTCGTTATATCAATAAACCAAAACCGGCCCCCGGGATATGACAGAAATCATTTATTATTCCTTGAAAGGGTTTTATATTTTACGATATAATATATTGATATCAAATATATTATCGGAGGAGTTCATATGTTGAGGGAAAGGGTGGAAGAGGCTCTTAACGGGATCAGACCCGCTTTACAGGCCGACGGCGGTGATGTGGAGCTTGTAGACATCGACGAGGCCGAGGGCATCGTAAAGGTCCAGCTCCAGGGCGCGTGTTCGGGGTGTCCGAGCGCGCAGATAACCCTGGTCATGGGCGTTGAGAGGGCCATAAAAGAAAGGGTGCCTGAGGTAAAGCAGGTCCTTTCCATATAAAATAAGGACTGTAAGCGGCGGACCTTATCCGGGCCGGACCCGGAGTGGAGAGGGAAGGAAGCCTTTTTCCGGCCGGGTGTCGAAAGACACCCGGCCGGATACATAGACGGGCTTTTTCAACATCCCGGCTCGTCCGGCCCTTAAAGAGCGCTTCTGCGTCCCGGACGGGTCAGGTCTTTATATTTCAAACAGGGCTATACATGGCTTACCATATACTGGAAGACTGCATCTCTTGCGGCGTCTGCATGCCTGAGTGCCCCGAAGGGGCGATCAGCGAGGGCTCCCCATACATAATAGATCCGAAGCTTTGCACGGAATGCGGCGCCTGCGCCGAGGTCTGCCCGGTGGACGCATGCCGGCCCGCCCCAAAGAAGACCATTGGGACAACGCCGGGATAACCGTGCAGCCGGGTCTTTTTTACGGACAACCAGAGCCGTTTTTTCTCCGGACACGCATCACGGGGTCCGGTATTCTTTTTTAACAAC
>JACRCJ010000196.1 GCA_016219075.1 Deltaproteobacteria bacterium
AGAGCCGTAAGGGTCCTTAAGAAGTCCTTTTTCGGTATCGGGCAGCCGTGGATATAGTGGTCCACCTTGATTATCTCGTCGATCGCCTTTACGGGGAGGGTATCGAAGACCCTGTAGCGTGAGGCGTTCTTGCCGTAGACGGCCTTTTTGACCTCTTCCATGGGAAAGCGGTTTTTAAGGCAGTTGAGCCCGCCGGTGGCCGAGCAGGCCCCGAGGGCCACTACCGTCCGGGCGGTCTTTCTTATCTTTTTGAGCTTCCTTATCTCTTCGGTCCTGGTGACGGACCCCTCGACAAAGGCTACCTCGTAGTCGTCGCTTTTGCCTGTCATCGCCTCCCTGAAGTTGACTATCTTTACATGACGGAGGATGTCGGGCAGCTCCTTTTCGCAGCTCAGGACCATCAGCTGACAGCCCTCGCAGCAGGTGAAAGAGAAGAACGCCACTTTTGGTCCGGCGGTTAAGGTCATCATACGCCCTTCGGTTTTGGCTACAGCACGACAGGATTGAAAAAAAGTAAATACAATATAACATAAAAAGCGGTTATTGTAAAAGAAGGGCCATAAGCCTCTTTTTCCATTATAACTCTGGACAAACGGCTTATTAACGGATATTTTTAATTTTCTGAAGCGTTCATTCCGCCGTAACAGGCTCTTGGGCGGTTTTGGAAGCGTTCAAATTTTTAAAGGTCTTACCCCGAAGAGGCTATTCGGGTATAATAAACGGATGGGTACTTCCCAAAAAATGCCGTCAATGGACAAGATATCCGCCGTCATAGGGACCGCCGGCCACATAGACCACGGCAAGACCTCTCTGGTGAAGGCGCTTACCGGTATTGACGCCGACAGGCTTGCCGAAGAGAAGAGGCGCGGGGTCACGATAGACATCGGCTTCGCCCACTTCGATTTTGTTGGCCCCCGCGGCCCTGTGAGGGCCGCCATAGTCGATGTGCCTGGCCACGAGCGGTTCATAAGGAACATGCTCGCCGGCACAACAGGAGTTGACATGGCGCTCTTCGTAGTAGCCGCCGATGACGGCGTGATGCCGCAGACAAGGGAGCACCTCGACATAATCCATCTCCTCGGGGTCAGAAGAGGGATATTCGTCATTACAAAATCCGACCTCGCGGACCCCTCAAGGCTCGATTCGGTGAGGGCCGAGGTCTCGGCCCTCATAAAGAATACCACTCTGGCCGGCTCTCCGATCGTGGCGGCCTCGGTTGCAACCGGCTCAGGCATAAAAGAGCTTAAAAGGCTTATCATCGACACACTCGTCAGGGAGGAGAGGGGCATCAACGGGTACTTCAGGCTCCCAGTTGACAGGAGTTTCGCGGTAAAGGGTTTCGGGACCGTGGTAACCGGGACCGTAGCCTCGGGGCAGGTAAAAAAGGGCGAAGAAGTACTATGTTATCCGGGCGGTTACGCGATAAAGATAAGAGGCATCCAGAGCCTTTATCTCGACAGGGAGACAATCTCTTCGGGTGAGAGGGCTGCTCTTAACATAAGCGGCGTTGGACACAAGGAGATCATGAGGGGGGCTGTGCTTATATCCCCTGAGCTCAAGCCCTTCATCGATAGCGCCTCTGGAGGCGGCCCGTGGCATGTCGACTGTTTTTTCGAGTTCCTCTCCGCCTCCCCGGTCTTGTCGCGCTCAAGTCTCAAGGTGCACCACCTGACGGATGAGTCCCTGGCCACTGTCCGGTTCTTCGGCAGGAAAGAGGCCGTCAAGGGGGAGCGCGTCATGGGCAGGCTGACGCTTAAAAGACCTCTCCTCATGCTCAAAGGCGACCGTTTTATCCTCAGAGACCCTTCCGTGAACCGGACGATAGGCGGAGGGGTCGTCTATCTGCCGTACCTCTCAAAGGGGCTTATGCCGGGGGCTGGGAAGGTCAAAGGGACAGGGGCGAGCGAAGACGACGGCGTGGAGGAGACCTTGCAAAGGCTTTTAGACGGGAATATCGGGTGTGAGATATCAAGCGCAACCCTCATGTTAAACCTGGGTAAAGCCGGGTTCCTCAAGGCAGTCTCAGACTCAAAGACATTCGGGACACTGGGCGCTTACGCGGTTGACTTGAACAGGGCCCAAGAGGTAAAACGGCTGGTCCTCGAAACGGTTGCGGCCTACCACTCTAAGAACCCGACCGAGGCCGGGATAAAAGAGGACGCCCTCTATAAGGCCGTCGAAGGCGCGGCAAAGGGACGCTCTAAAAACAACGCCCCCATATTAAAAGAGATAGTCGAGGCTATGGTCTTTGAAAAGTCCCTCAAGAGGGATTCCGGCAGGCTTGCCGTATCGAGCCACAGGACCATTTCCGCCGGGGCGGACCAAAAGGTCGAGGAGGCTATCTTAAAGCTCTTCGCAGTCGGCTTTTCGGCCCCCGTAGTCGAGGAGATAAGGGCGCTTCCTTTCCCGAGGCCCGATGTCGACAAGATGATAGCGTATCTGCAGAGGCAGGGCGTTATCGTAAAGCTCAAGGAAGGGACCTTCATATCGAAGAATAACCTTGAGGCGGCTAAAGCCGGACTCACGGAACACATAAAGGCCTCCGGCTCCATAAAGGCCTCGGAGTTCAGGGACATCCTCGGGTGCGGCAGGAAGCTCGCCATTGAGGTCCTCGAATACTTTGACAAGGAACGGGTGACCTTGAGAAAAGGCGACATCCGCATCCTGAGGTGAGGGCGTGGCAAAATCCGCAGGCAGACTCATAAAGTGGTTCTCGATACTCTTTACGGCTTCGGCTCTCATCATAATGTTCACGCCGGTCAGTAACATTATGGCTTCGCGCCTCGTGGTTTCCGAGGAGCTTAAGAGATCGGACCTGATAGTGGTGCTCGGCGGAGGGGCGTACAGGAACGGGGTGCTCGGCCACGCCTCCGAAGAGCGGCTTATCCGCGGGCTTATCCTCTACAGGGACGGATACGCGCAGAAGGTCCTTTTCTCGGGCGGAACGCTCCTTAAACCCTCGGCCAAGATATTCCACACAGTCTTTGGCACCAATGCCGGGGACGGCTCGAAAGTGATAGAGTCGAAACTGATGGAAGATATAGCGGTCAGGCTCGGTTTGCCCGAAAAGGCGTTCGCGGCAGAGACCTTATCGAACAACACCTACGAGAACCTGAAAGAGACAAAGAAGTACATGGAAGCCAACGGGCTCAAGAGCTGTCTTGTAGTCACCTCTCCGACGCACATGACCAGGGCGGCCCTCGTCGCTAAAAAGCTCGGTCTTGATTTTCACCCGGC
>JACRCJ010000204.1 GCA_016219075.1 Deltaproteobacteria bacterium
AATGCCCCCGAGGTTCAGGACCATCCCCCTCTCTTTAAGCCCGATTGACGACCCTTCTTCGTCAACAACGACCTTGCGGTAGTCTACGAGAGGGAGGTATTTTTTTACCTCTTCTTTGCACGGGACTCTTCCCAACTCTCCGGAGTAGCCCCAGACCGTTTTGAGCGCGCCAATGGTGGGGTCGAAGGCGCCGTCGGAGAGACGGGCTACCCTCAGGGCCTCTTCGGCGACCTCTATTACCTCCGGAGATACCTTTACCATCGAGGGGCCGGATGAAGAGACCCTCGATACATCGCTCTTCGGGTCATAGGAGCTCAGGATCTTTTCGAGCCGCTTTATCTCATCGAACGCGGCCTGGGCAGCTTCGTCAGGCCTTGAAGAGCCCGCGTCCATGACGGTCACCTCGACGACCGTGCCCATGAGCATCTTCGTGTAGGTCACGCTTTCAACGGGTCTTTTATGGAGAAGCGAGACTGAGAGGAGCGCGAAGACCGCCGTGGTCACGGCGGCGTAGACGAGGTAGTTGAATCTTTTTTCCCCAGGGGACTTCATCCTTAAAATTCACCTTTTAAAGAAGACCGGATGAGGCGGAAAATCAAAAGGCCGGGCTTTATCCCAAGCCCGGCCTTGCGTACGAGTCAATCTCAACAGGGTTATCCGTGAAACCCGCCGGTGGCGGCCGCGAGGTATCCATCGGCGCATCAATCAAAAACGCTCGCAGGCGGTTCCGTCGGGTCAAACGCTACGGAAGATCAGAACTCTTCTTCTTCGTCGGACTTTTCGATGATGCCGAGTCCGGGCTCTTCCTCGAACCTGCCCTTGATCTTCTGCTCGCGTTCGTTCCTGGACTGGCACTCGACGCATACGCGCGTGAAGGGCAGGGCCCTCAGCCTGTTCTCGGTTATCGGCTCTCCGCACTCTTCGCAGTCGCCGTAGCTGCTGTCTTTGATCCTGTCGAGCGCGTCCTCGATCTCGGAGAGTTTTTCCCTGTCCCTGTCTCCGAGGATGAGCGTAAGCTCCCTTACGCGTTCGTTGCTGGCTATGTCGTAGATGTCGCCGATCTCGAACTTGAGGACATTGCTCTCGTTCTTGATCTTCTGGCTGACCTCCTGAAGGATCTTGTTCTTGGAATCCAAGAGCTTCTGGGTGATCTCCTTCTTGAACGGGACCTTACCCCTGGCCGATGCCGCGGAGGACGCCTTTGAGGATTTTGTCATTGTTGTCTTTTCTACCTTCGGCGTGGAGGTCTTGGCTTTTTTAGCGGGAGCGGCCTTCTTTACGGGGGCCTTTTCCTTTTTCTGGACCGGCTTCACGGACTTTTTATTTTTTTGAGGTGTCTTTGGCATAGGGAAGAAGTATACTGATTTTTTTTCCGATGTCAATGTAAATCTAATATTGTCCTTTAAAAATAATAGGTTATGCCATTGCCCGGCCTATTTCAAAGGCTTTTTCGCCCCCCCTAAGTTAACAAAATCTTAAAAACCCCGGACTGCCTTGTTTTTTAAATCGATTGACACAGGTTCTTCTTATACTATAAAATAATACATTAAATTCATTGGGTTTTTTTAATTTTTAACATTCTGAAACCTCTTTGGGTTTTAAGCCCGGGGAGGTTCATTTTCTGGGGTTTTTAAGGGATGTCCTTCGAGAGCATCTACGAAATAATCGTCATTGGCGCAGGACACGCAGGGTGCGAGGCCGCGCTCGCCTCGGCCCGCATGGGACTTTCCACCCTTGTCCTTACAATGAACCTCGATACCATCGGACAGATGTCCTGCAACCCGGCTATCGGGGGGATCGCCAAGGGACACATCGTAAAAGAGATAGACGCCCTCGGCGGGGAGATGGCAAAGGCCATCGACGATACCGCCATACAGTTCAGGACCTTGAACGACAGCAAGGGGCCGGCCGTCAGGGCCACGCGCGCCCAGGCCGACAGGACCCTTTACAGGCAGCGGATGAAGGCGGCCCTCGAAAATACGGAGAACCTGCATCTCTGTCAGGGGGTCGCGGAGTCGCTCATTGCAGGTAGCGGTCCCGGCGGACGGCCTTTTGTCGAGGGGGTCCGCCTCAACACC
>JACRCJ010000205.1 GCA_016219075.1 Deltaproteobacteria bacterium
ATCTCTGATTAATTCGCTACTGTATGTCATTCTGAGCGCAGCGAAGAATCCCGGCCAGGGTAAAGTCAAATTTATCACGAGATTCTTCGTCGCCTTCGGCTCCTCAGAATGACAGAGCATAATTAATCAGAGCTTCCTTAGTACATTGACCTGCCTTTTGTCGAGCTTACCGAGATTTTAACATCCTGCCAAAGCCATATCACCGTACCGTCAATCACCAATGGAAAGAGCCGCCCTTGACAGCCCCCTGCCGCTCTGTAAAACTTAAAGCATGGAATAATTTTATCGACACGGGTCACGATGCGGCCGCCTGAAGACTGAAAAAAATCGGCATATTTTAAAATAGGTGAGTTTATGTGGATTCAGCGGTGCAAGCCGGCGGAAGGGGTGGAAAAATGGCGCAGGCGCGGAATATAAAGTCGACCTGGAAGAGCAAACCGACGATAGAAGGCGCCGGAGTCCATCTGAAGCGGGCCTTCGGGTATTACGAGGTCCCCCGGCTCGACCCGTTCCTTCTCCTGGATGATTTCCATTCCAATCGCCCATCTGATTATATCGCCGGGTTCCCCTGGCACCCCCACCGGGGCATCGAGACTATAACGTATGTGCTTGACGGCAGGGTCGAGCACGGAGACAGCATGGGCAACAAGGGCGAGATATCGTCCGGGGACGTGCAGTGGATGACGGCCGGTAGCGGCATTATCCATCAGGAGATGCCCAAGGGCGGGCCGGATAAGAATATGAGGGGATACCAGCTCTGGGCCAACCTTCCGGCGTCGCATTAGATGATGGAGCCGCGCTACCGCGACGTGAAAAGCGCACGGATCCCCGAGGTCAGATTAGCCTCCGGAGCTGCGGTCAAGGTCATATGCGGGCGGGTGAACGGCGTCTCAGGCCCGGTTGGGGACATCGTCATAGACCCGGAGTATTTGGACGTCTCCGTGCCTCCTCAATCGTCTTTCCTCCATCCCGTCAAGCCCGGACATAATGTATTTGCCTATGTCATGGAGGGGAAGGGCTATTTTGACGAGCGGCGGGACTCTTACGCCTTCGAGGTGATCGGCGTCAATTATTTCGATTTCCAGAGGGAATGCCTGGTCGGCGCTGAAAACATAGTCCACTATGCTGATGAAGGCGACTCTATCGTCGTTACGACAGAGGAGGAGCCGGTGCGTTTTCTGTTGGTATCCGGCAAACCCATCAATGAACCGGTGGCATGGTACGGCCCCATAGTCATGAACACGCAGGAAGAGCTGAGGACGGCCTTTGAGGAGTATCGGAACGGCACATTCATAAAACATAAGGCCGGGTAGCAAGGCCGCTCAGGCGGCGTTCTTGAGAGGGGCTGGAAGTCCTGGGATGGCCGCTAAGTCGTAAGGCCCGCCCACCATATTACAGGTCTTGAAAAGAGGACAGGATGGAAAAGACGCGGGTATTGAAATACGAAATCCATGGTGCAGGAGGCGGGGGTCGACCCCGCGCGTCCTTGCGGCCACGGGATATTAAGTACATTCCATGCCTTTTTTCTTCTTGCCTTTAATCCTTCGTTTTTCTTAAAATAATCCCTCTATTTCAAAGTGTTAAAGGTGGTGTCAGCCTTATTTAAAGGCCCACAGGCGCAATTCAGGCACAAAAAGAGGGTGGAACCCTCCGTGGCCTGCCTGCCTTTCTTTGTCCTGCCAATTCTCTTCAAGTCCTCTGGAGCGGTTCAGGGGAGGGCGGGTCAATTTCAGCTCGCATTCAGTTAGAATGATGTGATAAATTGTAAGTTTACGAAAATATCATGTTCCGGCGCGAAGCGGTTTTTTGCAAATCAATATGGAAAACACAGCGCAATTAAAAACAAGTGAAATAATAAAACGATTTCTCGTGATTTTTATTTCTCTGGCCGCGGTTACAGGCGTTGTCGCGGTTTATATCTATTACAAGGATATAAGAAACGAAAACGCCCTTTCCGAAGCTCAGGAGCGTAATAATGTCGATTCCAAGGCGAGGACCGCTACCGAAAATTTCGACTTCATATCATCGGACCTGATGTACTTCTCCAAAATGAATGAACTCAGGGAGATGCCCGAATGGGATATGCCTGAAAGCCTGATAACCAACTGGCGCAGGGTCATCTCCAGAGAGCTCCTTCTCTATTCCATAAGCAAGGAGCTATATGACCAGGTACGCTTTTTGGATGAAAATGGCAAAGAAATCGTAAGGGTCCAGAATAAAAACGGCAAATTTCATATCGTACCGGAGAACCAGCTTCAAAATAAAGGGGACCGTTATTATTTTAAAGAGTCCTTTCTCCTTAAAAAGGAAGAGATATATATCTCGCCCATGGACCTTAACATCGAAGGAGACAAGATCGAGGAGCCTATAAAACCGATGATCCGTTTCGCGACCCCTGTTTTTGACAAGCAGGGCCGAAAAAGAGGAGTCGCCGTTGTTAACTATCTGGGAGAGAGGCTTCTTGAGCGTTTTAAGAACAGTGCCCTTAATCCTTCCGGCGCCATGCTGCTTAATTCCGAAGGGTTCTGGCTTTACAGCCCCAAGCCCAAGGATGAATGGGGGTTCATGTACTCCGACAGGAAAGACCGGACCTTCGGTCATGACTTTCCGGATGAGTGGAGGCGCATTACCTCGGCTGAATCGGGGCAGTTTTACACCCGGAACGGACTTTTTACTTTTACTACCGTATATCCCCTGGCCGCAGCCGTCAAATCAATCAATAAAACCGCCCTTGCCGGCAGACTGCCCGGCTCCGGGAATTATTACTGGAAAATCGTATCCTATTCGCAGCCCGGGGCCATGAACAAAAATAGTATCTATTCGAGCACTATTTTCAAGCTATACGTGGTGCTTGTTTTATTCCTCGCCGTCATTTCCCTGTACATATCGATATTGAATGTAAAAAAGAGACAGGCAGAGGAGGCGTTAATAAAGAAAGCGGCGGAACTTGAGCGCTCGAACGCCGACCTGGAGCGTTTCGCCTACGTGGCGTCCCATGACCTCCAGGAGCCGCTCCGGACGGTTGCGAGCTTTACTCAGCTCTTTTCCCGGCGCTACAGGGGCAAGTTCGATTCCGAAGCCGACGAATATATCAACTATGTCGTTGACGGGTCAAAGCGCATGCAGGTGCTCATCAACGACCTCCTTACCTATTCAAGGGCCGGAAAGAAGAAAGACCTTAAGCTCGTGGATTTGACCGATGTATTCAACAAGGCGGTCTCGAACCTCAATGTTATCATAGCGGATGCCGGCGCCACCGTGACGCGCGGCGATCTTCCGAGCGTAGTCGCCGACCCCACGCAGATGTACCAGTTGTTCCAGAACCTGACAGGCAACGCGATCAAGTACAGAGGAACGGACCCGCCGGTCGTCCGCGTCTCGGCTGAGAAAAGGAACAGCGAATGGCTGTTTTCGGTCGCGGATAACGGCATAGGCATCGACCCGAGGTATTTTGACCGCATATTTGTCCTGTTCCAGCGCCTCCACGGAAAGGGCGAGTACATGGGGACCGGAATAGGCCTGGCGATCTGCAAAAAGATCGTGGATAACCACGGCGGCCGCATATGGGTCGAGTCCCAGCCCGGAAAGGGCTCGACGTTTTATTTTACAATCCCGGATAAAACAGTTTAAGGATAAGCACGGAGACAAAATGAAAAAAATGCATGTTTTGATCCTTACGGCGTTTCTGGCTTTAAGCCCGGTCTTGAGCGAGGGCGCTCAAAGAGAGTTCAGGTCAGGGGTAAAGTCCCTCTCCAGAAAGCAGCTCATCGAGCTTGCCATGAGCGCTGCCCCGGCGCACATATCAAGGCGCGCCGCCGTGATGATACAGGGTTCCGACGGGAAGTTCGAGGTGGTTAAAAAAGGGAGTAACGAGTTTACCTGCGTCCCGGATATCGACGGACAGGAGACCCCGAGCCCCATGTGCGCGGACAAAGCCGCGATGCAGTTTTTCATGGATATGTGGAGCGGCAAGGAGAAACCTGCCAACACGACGGTGGGCGTGGCATATATGGCGAAAGGGGGGTGGCACTGGGAAAAGGGCAAAAAGGTCATAATGAGCATGGACAAGGGCTCACCCGGCGCGAAGAGGGTAAGGGAGCCCGCGCACTGGATGATCATTTCCCCCTTTGACCCGGACAAAACCATGCTGCCGACGACCCCCGGGGTATTCGGGAGCTGGATAATGTTCGACAAAACACCTTTTGCCCATCTGATGGTATATCAGGACCCCATGGAATTAAGCCAGGAACACGATACCACGGATAATCCGGATGAGCAGGATTGACTGAGCCACCCCGCTTAAAGCCCCGCGCATAGTTAGTCTTTAGAGTCTCTTAGAGTCTTTAGACTGCCGCCAATTCTAATACAAAATCAGTACAATTTCCCGTGCGGCTAAATGTCTCAAAAAGGGATTTTAAATCCCGAAGGGCCGTTTAAAATCGCTCTTGACAGGCCCTTTCTTAAGTATTACATTCTTAATAGGTAATACTAATCTCACATGTAAGGAATCAATATGCCGACAAAGGCGGTTAAAATCACATCGAAAGGACAGGCTACCATCCCTAAAGAGATAAGGGCCTTGCTCAAGACCGATGTTGTTGAGTTCGAGGTGGTGGAAGGTACGGTGGTCGTGAAACCCGTCTTGAGCGTAGGCGGGTCTTTAAGCCGGTATTCAAAGGGATATGTGCCGATGAAGGAAGTCAGAGAGACGGTCTGGGAGGAAGTGGCGCGTGAAAGATCCGGCAAAAAGACTGCCTGATACCAATACGATACTCAGGTATCTTCTTGGAGACGAGCCGCGCCTTTATGAAAAGGCCGCGAAAATTTTTGAGAAAGTGAGGACCGGTGAGGAGAAGGTTGTAATTCTCGAAAGCGTCCTCGTAGAATGCGTACATGTATTGACAAAATTTTATAAGGTCCCTAAAAAAGAGGCCTCGGCAAAACTCCGGGAGCTGCTGCATTACAGAGGTGTTGTGAATGACGACAGGGACGAGCTTGTCGAGGCATTGAACACTTTCGCCGAGAAATCCTCCCTGGATATCGTCGACTGTATTTTGTGCGCGAAGGCAAAAAAGTCGAATATGTCCCTCTTTACTTTTGATGAAGCTCTTATAAACCACTCAAAACGCTCAACCACTTAAAACCGCCCTGCGTCATCTCAAAATCCGTGCATTCCATAAAGCAGCTCTAAAACTCGTACCGCGTCTGCACGTACATGTTGTCGTTCCTGTCGAGGGAGCCGAACTGGGTCGTATCTTTTTTTCCGCCGAAGACGTTCGCGCCCAGGGCTGCCCAGACATGGTCTGAGAAGTTATATCTGACCTCCGGGTTTAAAAGATAGTCCCTGTCCGTGGGAGACCAGAAGGAGAACCACTGAAGCCTCATGTTTTGATGCATCAGGAGGTATGTCATCCGTAGAGATGTGAGGTCCCTGAACCTCGGCTCCTTCGGGAAAGAGGCTATCCTGGTCCTTTCGTATTCCGCATAGTCATGCGTGTATTCTCCGTAGTATTGGACGGTCACGCTAAAGTCCTCGATTACCTGCCTCTGGTAGCTTAAAAGAAAACGGGTCTGGGAATTAGGTATGAGAGGGTCGGTACCGCTCCTGTCGTCCAATGAATCATAATAGCCTGCTTCAAAACCTGCAACGCCTCCCAATATGCTCCTCTGAAGGCTTGCCCCGTAAACAGCGAGCTTCGGGTAGACAAGCTCTATTCTTGTTGGAGAGGTGAGGCTGTCCGGGACCATCGAAGGAGTTCTGTAAAAGCCTTTATACACATATATCGAGGCATCGAAACCGGCCATATCACGATAGGCCCGGAGCGCCACCTCCGTATTCCTGATGTTTGAGGCAGGCTCCTTTTGAACCCTGTTCGTAACGTTTGTCATGGGGTCGAACATCCAGAACCTGTTTGGGTCGGGGAGGTTATTCGGTTCGAAGAAAGGGGTTATGACCAGCTCAAATGAGGCTATCTCAGGGTAGAACCCGGCCTTGACCGCGTCCACGCCAATTTTGAGGTACTCAAGGGGCCTGCCTGAGAAGAACGCCTCGTAGTCCTTCGGGAATGTGTCATTTATGAAAATAAGATCGCCGAGCCCCCAGGTGACTATCTGCCTGCCGACCCTCAAGTCCCACTTCTCCCGCGTGAGGCCGAGGTACGCTTCCCTAAGCTCGGCCTCGCCGTCTCCGTCCAGATGGTCAAAAGATACATCTGTCTTTAGGAACAGGCGGAGCGGCTCCTGTCCGCCTTCGAGCTTTAACTGCCCCCTTTCCTCGGCCCACTTGAAGTCTCCGCCGTCCGGGTTAGAAGTCTCTATGCCGAACGAATAGTTGCCCTGCAAGAACCCATTGGCTGAGAAATCCCCGGCGTAAGACTCCTGGCTGAGGAAAACTGCTGCTAAAAGGAATGCCTTTAAAACGATTTTTCTCATGGCTCAAAGCTGTCCTTCACTCAAGACGCGTTCTTACTCTATCCACTTGCCGGGCGGCTGCTTCAGGTACCTTTCGGTAAAGAGGCTGTCCTCTATCCCTATGTTATAGTCGACCTTCGTGAAGGTCGTCACGGTTGAATGTCCGCTCTGGAGGTTCTTCATGGTCCTTTTGGTGACCGTAGGGAACCCCTTCACATCCTTTATCTCCTCGGCGGTAAAGACCTTGTAGAGCGCTCCTTTCTTGTCGTAGTACTCCTCCTTCAATGGCAGGAAGGTCTTTTTGTCTATCCATGAGAGTTTGTGACCGTAGTCCGTGTCCCCTGCTTTTGGCGTGCTCTTGACGACAAAGCAGTCCGCCTCTCCAAGTTTTTCCTCTCTTGCAATCTCGTGTGTGTCATCAACTATATCTCTGCCCGAGACGTCCTCGTATGTGAAGTCGGAGCCCACGAAGCTTGAGCGCCTGTCCTGAGCCGCGATCCTCCTTACCATGTTGAGGGCCGGGACGAAGAGCCAACGGTCGTCGTCCCTCCCTGGGTATTTGTAGACCATGAAGGCCATGTTCTTTACGTCGGCGGGCTGGTAAAAATACATGAAATACTTCTGGTCGCCTCCCGGCTCTCCGTAATTCTTACGGAGCATCGTAAGCTCCCTTGTCCTTTCAGAGCCTGATTTGCTTATAAGCCTCATCACCACCCTTGCCTTGAAGTCCTTGGCAGGATACAAAAAAGCCGCCTGCGAGCTTTTCATCACCTCCTCAGGCGTGACGGCGAATGAGTTAAGCGGCAGCAGGACCGCAAGCAACAAAACCAGATATTTGAGCATTGCTGACCTCCATTTTATATGGATCGTATACCGGCCTTTATACAAGGATACATCAATTGCCTCCAAAGAGGCGGCCTCTGAACAACACGATCATGGCCGGGAGATATATCATGGTGAGTATGGCGCTCAGTAACATCATGCTCACGATAAAGGCCCCGACGGTTATATAAGGAGTAAGCGGGGCGAAGAGCATGACAGAGAAGGCCGAGGCGAAAAGGACGGCGTTACGCATTATGCCCTTGCCCGGCCTTGCCGCCGTCCAGAGCAAAGCATTTACCAGCGATTCGGAGGAAGGGGTTCCGGTTTGCCCTGCCTCTTTCAGCCTCTGCCTGAGCCTGCTTATGAAGTGGATGGAAAAATCTACCGCCATTCCGAGGGACAGGCAGCTTAAGACGGCTATCGGCATGTCAAAGTCCTTGCCCATATATCCAACGGCGCCGTAGATAAGGAGTATCGTAAAAAGTAGCGGCGTATACCCGATGGCCGCCCATTTTACCGACCCGAAGTTGAAGGAGAGGATAACAAATATCACAACGAGGGCTATTATAAACCCCTTGAGCATGTCCCACAGGACCTCGTCGTTCCAGACGAGGTTGAAATAAGCTATTCCGGCGGGCTTGAAAACGAGAGTCCCCGGGTTTTCCTGTTTGTATTCATCCACCGCCCTTAGGACGCTCCGCATGGCCTGGGCGTCCCAGGTCTTGAGTTGCACCCAGATGTTTGCCTTTCTGAATGGGTAGTCTACGACGTTATCGAGGTCGGAGGGCTTTGCGGACATGCTGAAAAGGAAAAGGTACTGGCCTATCTCTTCTTTTGAGGAGGGGATAGTATCGTACTTGGGGTCGTCGTCGTGGAGTACCCTGTTTATCCTCTTCACGTAATCCACGACGGAGCTGGTCTTTCCGACCACGGGGACCTTTTCAAGGTGTCTCTGAAGCCCCTCAATCTGCCTCATCGCCTCCGGGGTCTTTATGTACTCGTCCTCGTTTGAGACAGCGACCACGTAGCCGAGGGATGTGCCGCCGAGGGCCGTGTTCAGTACCGAGTCCGCCGTGCGGATGTCGCTATTGCTCTTAAACCACTCGACCATGTTGTTGTTGACGACGATCCTGGATATGCCTATGACCGATACGCCGAAGAGGATAAGACCTATGACGGCCGTGGCTTTGGGGCTATGCGCCCCGGCTGTGGCAAGGCCCCGTAAAAAACCTGACGACCCGCCGGCGGATATCTCCTCACCCACTGCTATCTTTTCAATGTTTTTTTCTTTGACAAAGGTGAACATCGCGGGGATGAAGCTGAAGCTCAAGACCCGCAAGGCCACCGTGCCGAAGGCCACCACCGCGCCGAAGACCTTTACAGGGACGATATCCATGAACATCAGCACGCCGAACCCCACGGCGGTGGCAAGAGCCGTATAACGCACGGGCCTTCCCACGGCCTTCATGGTCTCGATTATGGCGGCCTTCTTGTCCCTTTTCTCCCTGTAGCGGAAATAGAACTCGTTGAAAATATGTATGCTGTCCGTTGCTATCGCCATGAGAAAGACCGGGGCCATGGAGCTCATGATATGGACCGGAAAGCCCAGGGCGATAAGAAGGCCCATCGACCAGACGATGCTAATCATTGCGTCCATCATGAGCGTGACGGACAGAAACAGGTCCTTGAACATGAGATACCTGGCGACGAGCATGATACAGCCGGCGATGGGGGCGAAGACGGCCATGAGCTTGAACATCTCTGCCCCGAAGGTGTCCCTCGCTACCGGGTCTCCGGCAATATAGTATCTCTCGGGGCCGCCTTCTTTCTTTACTATCTCCGTAATCCTGTCGGCTATCGCCTTGCCGTTAGCGCCTTTTTCAAGGGGCGCGTAGATAGCGGTTGTCTTCCCGTCATCGGAGATTACGCGGCCCCTGAAAAGCGGGTTTTCCGTTAGCTCTTTTCTCAGGCCCCCCATTTCAGCCCGTGTAGCCGGGACCCCGGCCATGAGCGGGGCCACCTTCAGTACCCCGGCCTCGGCGGTAACGTTCGTGATGGTGGGAAGGGCGTTCACATCCCTTGCGGCCACGCCGTCAATCCTCAAGACCTCGTCCGTGATCCTCAATATTTTGCCGAGCGTCCTCTCGTTGAGGATGCCGTCGTCATTTACTATGCCGACGGCTATCGTATCCTCGTAAAGGCCGAAGGTCCTGTCCACCTCGTCGTTCCAGACCCTTACGTCCGAAGTCGGCGGGAGCATGTTCTTGGGGTTCGTATCCGTCTTTATTTTGGGGAACTGCGTAAGGAAACCGAGAGTGATAAGCACAACAATAGCGACGACGAGCCTGGGGCGACCGACCGAGAATTCGACAAGGGAAAATTTTTTCATGGCAACACCCGACTAAGAGAATTTAGTTGGCTCGGACTTACGCCTTTGTCGCAACCGCGGCCAGAAACGCTCCGGCTTCCCTTACGTCCGCCGTCGAGAAAACAAGCTCTCGCTCGAGCCTGTCTGAGGTCTTTCCGAGCGGCGTTTCATACCAGGAGTCATAGGCTTGCGGGTCCCAAAGGTCCATAAAAATGTTCCGGGCTAACTCACAGGCTATTCAAGCTTCTTTATCTTCAACGCTTTGAGGATTGTTTTTTCATAGAACGGCTCGCTGATGCCTTTTTTCATTTTACGAAGGAAATATTTCTCGAACCCGACCTTGGCGAGGTGGACCCAGCGGCCCTTTTTTGCCCAGGTCACGTCGCGTGGCGGCATCTGCGGTATTGCCACGAATGCCACGCCGGTGTCGCCCATGTCCGCAAGGCAGACCGCGTTCCATGTGGCCTTTGCGGAAATGGCCTTTCCATCGATTGACGCCTTTATATTCTCTACCGCCGCGGCCACCATGCTCTCTATCATGAAGGCGGTCTTGGGAACGCCCACCGGGAGAGGCGTTGCCTCAACGGGAGCTATAGCGATACAGACGCCTATGGCATATATATCCGGGTATCCGGGGGACCTCTGGAACTCATCCACCACAACGAACCCCTTGGGGTTGCAGAGTCCCTCGACCCCGGCTACGGCATCAACGCCCCTGAAGGCCGGGATTATCATGGCATAGCTGAAAGGAAGCTCTTTTTCGGCCTCATTAGGCGCCTCCACGATCATCTTTCCGTTCTCAACGCGCTTTATCCTTGTATTCGTTTGCCAGCTTATGTGCCTCTCCCGGAGTTCGTGCTCAAGGAGGCCCTTTGAGTCGCCCACGCCGGAGAGCCCCATATGGCCGATGTACGGCTCCGGGGTGATGAAGGTCATGGGGACCTTTCTGCGGAGTTTCCTCTTCCGCAGATCGGCATCGAGGATGAAGGCGAACTCGTAGGCCGGGCCGAAACAGGAAGCGCCCTGCGCCGCGCCGACAACCACGGGGCCGGGGTTGTCGAGGAACTTCCGGTATTGCTCGAAGGCCTTTTCGGCATGGTCAACCGTGCAGACCGAGACGGTATGGCCCTCCGGCCCAAGGCCGGGAACGTCATCGAATGCCAGCTTGGGGCCTGTCGCTATCACAAGGTAGTCATAGGGCGCGACAGCGCCGGATGAGGTTGTTATCTCCTTTTTGACAGGGTCTATCCTGGCGGCGGCCCCGGCTACAAGTTTTATGCCCTTTTTCTCGAGCGACGGCCTGAGGGGAAAGCTAATGTCGCCCCTTGACCTCCAGCCTACCGCGACCCAGGGGTTGGATGGGACGAAATGGAAGGTATCGGTATTCGAGATTACGGTTATCTCGTGCTCAGGCCCGAGAGCGGCCCTCATCTCGTAGGCCGCCGGTAGCCCGCCTGTGGAAGCGCCTATGATTACGACCTTTGCCATAATGATCTCCTTTAAGACACCCCGAAGACCTGCCCTTGGAATTAAAATCTCATGTTTTCGGTAAACCGGGGCTAATCACTTCCTGCCAATTTACAGTTATGATTCACCTGGAAATCTTATATCTCAAGTAGCATTCACCGACAGGCCCGGGCTTTTCGCTGCCCGTGATCTCGATCTTCTTTTTTAAGGCTTTGCCCATTGCGGATTTCACCATCTGGCTTATCGGGCACGAGCCCTTCTTGCCGCTGTTCCTCAGGATTTCGTTACCGCTGCAGATGTCGCAGCCCTTGACGTAAAGGCAGGCCGTGCCGTCTCCGTTGAATTCGAACCTGGCGATGTCGGAAAATCTGAAAGGCCCGCTCATATAGGCTTCGATGGCTTCTTTAAACCCGGCCGAATCCGCGGGCGGCTCCTTAAGCCTCTTCTGCCATGCGTTCGCAAGGTTGATTCCGATTTTGGCGTTATACTTCGGGGCGTCCTCGCCGAGCGCTTCAAATACCGCGGCATGGTATGCTGCAAAGAACTCCCTGGAAAAATCGTGAGACATAAAAACCTCCGTCAGAACTTCACTTTTTTTGTAAGCGATTGTTTTTCGTTAAGGTATTCAAAAAGCACCTCCCTCATTATGTCGCACGCGGTAATGACCTTTGGGTTTGCAAGGGAGTAGTGTATGCTGACCCCTTCACGCCTGCTTTTAAGTATGCCCTTGTTGCGCATTATGGCGAGGTGCTGCGAGGCGTTCGCGCTGGAGATGCCTATCTTATCCGCGATCTCGGTCGCCGAAAGCTCCTTGTCCCTCAGGGTGTTTAGTATCTCAAGGCGCTTGGGGTTTGCGAGGCACTGGCAGATGCTTGCATGTATCTCGTAAATCTCTTTTGGTATGGAGTCTTTTGTGTACATAAGGTCTCGCTCACCTCTTGGGATATTTTATTATTTAATAAGTTTCTTAACTAATAAACACGATTTAACCTTTAGAGTCAAGCGGGGAAATTTTAATCGAGGGAGAAAGCGTTGTTTTTGAGTTATTCGGCCTTCTCAGAGGGCACCTTAATAATGAATATAGTAACAAACAGAAATCAATTGGCAGTTGACAGTGGAGCCCTGATAGGGTATATAAGTACTTACTTAATTACTTATGAAGAACGCCGCCGAACTATTCAAGATACTCTCCGTAGACAGGAGGATTGAGATAATCGAACTTCTCAAGAAGGACCCTATGAGCGTTAATGTCATGGCCGAGGCCCTCGGTGTTACACAGTCCGCCGTCTCACAGCACTTAAGGGTGCTTAAGTCTGCGGGGCTCGTAAGCGATGAGCGCCGGGGCTACTGGGTCTACTATTCGCTTAACCGCGAAGCCTTGGAGAGGTGCAGGCAGCGCCTGAACAAGTTATGCTCCTGCGGCTGTCGGGGCGGAGCTGCCGGGAGGAGGTAACTCCCCTTTTTTTGTTTTTAATATAAGAAGATGCTTATATACTTAAATAAATACGATAGAAGACAGGAGGCCTTGTCTGTTCAGGGAGGCCGATTAATATAAGAAAACAGGAGGGAATTATGGCTGGTCTGGCGTTAAATTTCATTGTCTTTCTGCACCTGTTGTCATCGGTTGTCTGGATAGGAGGGATAATCTTTACCCTCCTGATAGCCATCCCGGCATCAAAAGAGGTCCTGGGCGCAGATGCAGGCAAGCTCATGGGTGGGGTCTCAAAGAGGTTTACGCCTTTCGCGAATTACAGCATTCTGCTCCTTGTCATAACGGGGGTCTTTTTATCGTTCCTGCACAAAGGCTCGTATATGAGTGCGCCATTTTATTTGAAGACGGCGCTGGCCGTAACGATGATATCTATCCACTTTTACAGAGGCATTCTCCTGGCCCCGAAGATAGCAAGGTCAGAGCCGTCAAAGAAAGCATCCCTTCAGAAGTTTTCGCTTGCCCTGGTAAGGCTCAATCTGGCTCTCGGCGTTGCTGTATTATTTTTGGCGAAGATGGTCTAATAGTCTCCGAGGAATATATCGTGTTCGAGGACGACCTAAAAAGCCTCGAATAAGGTTGCTCAATATCATTAGGAGAAAGCAAGTCATCTGACAGGCAAAGTGCGCGGCATAAAAAATCCCGTGCGGGAAGAAGTGAGTTGAGAGTGAAAAGGGAAAGGACTAATTAATTCTAAATAGGAAAATCTGGTGCCGGAGGCGGGGGTCGAACCCGCACGACCTTGCGGTCACGGGATTTTGAGGGCGATAAAGCCCAAAAACGTAACTCCCTGATTTGAGGCTTGATTTCCCGTTTTGCCTTGTGAAATAGGGGGTTGGAAGGTTTTCCAGGTAGTCCAAAGAGGCTACTGAGTCTAAAGACAGCCGCGAATTCTACTGCAAAATTAATACAATTCCCTGTTTGCATGGTGCTGTTGGATTATTTTTGGTATTTCGAGAATAGTCATTGGCTGATAAAATACCCACGGGTGCTGCCATCCTGCTTGATGCGCCAAATCTGGTTTCCCTCACGCCTTAACGTTTCGCCGTTCTGTATCGTATAACCCTGTGAAAGCTCTTTAAGCTTTTGCTGTGTATGCTGGTCGAGATGACTTACCGGTGTCATAGGGGCATTTTTGGCTGGAGATGCCAGATCAGAATAAAAACCATTTTTCCAGTACTCCTCCGGGTTGACTTGAAGGCCATAAGGCGACAGTACGGTATAATGAACATGCTGATGATATTCGCCAGAGCCGCTTGGCCCCCTTCCTCCCATGGTGCCGACAGTTTGACCGGCAACAACCCGGTCACCTTTTTCAACTGCCGTTTTATCCAGATGCCACAACTGGTGCCTGAATCCTCTTTCATCTGTTACTTCGATCATGCCCCATTCTGGTCTCTTGTCAGTAACAGTGCCCGAAACAGGGGAATGGACCGATGGATGTTCCTTATTTATACCGTTCTGCCCTACAGGAACACCTGAATCATGATGATAGTTCATGTCCACGCCGCCGTGGCTATGCCATTCTTGA
>JACRCJ010000206.1 GCA_016219075.1 Deltaproteobacteria bacterium
GATGACGGGAAGACCATAATGGGAGTGTCTGTACAGGAGCTTTTGGGGGCCAAGCGGCTCGAGGAGTTCGCCCTGGAGGTGGTCGGCGGGTCCGCGGGGCTCGCGAAAGAGCTTGAGACCTCCAGGATCCAGAAACCCGGACTCCTTCTTACCGGGCTCCTTGAGGAGCTTCACTCCGACAGGGCCCAGATATTCGGGGCCGCCGAGATAGGGTATCTGAACAGCCTTGCCGGCGACAGGCTCAAGGCCTCCCTGAGCGTCCTTGAAAAACCGGACCTCCCGGCCATCATACTCACCAGGGGGCTCGGTCCTCCCGATTTCCTCCTTGACCTTTGCAACAGGAGAGGCATACCGCTTTTAAAGACCAAGACCACCTCGTCGGTCTTCATCGAGGGTTTTGTAAAGTACCTTGAGGAGAGGCTCGCGCCCTCCGCGATGCTCCACGGCGTACTTGTGGACGTCCTCGGCGTGGGCATACTGATAATCGGCAAATCCGGCATAGGTAAAAGCGAGTGCGCCCTTGATCTCGTATCGAAGGGCTACAGGCTCGTATCCGACGATGTGGTAATCGTTAAAAAGATGCCCCCTTCGGTCCTCTTCGGCACATCCACCGACCTGATACGGTACCACATGGAGATAAGAGGCATAGGCATAGTCAACATAAAGGACCTCTTCGGCATAACCGCCATCAGGGGAAAAAAGCAGATGGACATGGTCGTCGAACTCGTCAAATGGGAGTTCGACAGCGAGTACGAGCGGCTCGGGTTCGAGGAGAACACATACGACATCCTCGGCGTGCCTCTCCCGTACCTCAAGATCCCGGTCAGCCCCGGCAGGAGCGTGGCCCCGATAGTGGAGGTGGCGGCCAGGAACCAGATACTTAAGATAATGGGGCACCACTCGGCTAAAAACCTCGAAGCCGAGCTTCAGAAGTCCATGAACGAGACCGGCATAGAGACAGGGGATTAGCGCGCCGGAAGTCCGCCGGCGCAGCCTGCAAACACGGTCGAAGGTAAAGAGTTGAAGGAAATCCGGCTAGTCGTTCTAAGCGGCCCTTCCGGGTCCGGGAAAAGCACGGCCATAAAGGCGCTCGAGGACCTGGGCTTTTTCTGCGTTGACAACATGCCCGTGACGCTGTTGCCCAAGTTCATGGAGCTGCTGGCCCGTAACGGCGAGATCTCCAGGGTAGCCGCCGTAGTGGATGTGAGGGAGAGGGAGTTTTTAAAGGCGTTCGGCTCGGTCTTCAACGAGCTCAAGGACGCCGGCTGCGGCGTGGAGCTAATATATCTCGATACCTCGGACGACTCTCTTGTCAGAAGGTTCAGCGAGACAAGGAGGCGTCACCCCCTGGCCGACTCCGACAGCCCGCTTGAGGGCATACTCAGGGAGAGGGAGCTTTTAAAGGACGTAAAGGCGCACGCCGACAGGGTGGTGGACACGACCAACTTCAATGTCCACCAGCTGAGGGAAGTGATCAAGGAGCTCTTCTCCGGGCCGGTCTCGCGCGAGAAGATGACCGTAAGCCTCATCTCCTTCGGCTACAGGTACGGGATACCGACGGACGCGGACCTTGTGATGGACATCAGGTTTCTTCCCAACCCGTTCTTCGTCAACGCCCTCAAGGGCCTTGACGGCACCGACGAGCGCGTAAGGGAGTATGTGCTCGGCAGGGAAGAGACCGGGGAGTTCCTGAGGAGGTTCGGGGACCTTATAGATTACCTGATCCCCCTTTACTGGAAGGAAGGCAAGTCGTACCTGACCATAGCCGTCGGGTGCACCGGAGGCAAGCACAGGTCGGTCGTGGTTGTCGAGGAGCTTGCCTCGAAGATCGATTCCGACATGGTCGTGCCTCGCAAAAGACACCGCGACATCTTCAAGACTTGAAAAATAAAGCCGGAGAGTGATGATGGTAGGAGCCATAGTCATAACGCACGGGAGCCTTGCCGCCAGCCTTATGGAGGTCGCCGAATCGATTACCGGCAAGATAGAGAAGGTCAAGACCGTATCGGTCACGGGATCGGACACCACGGAGTCGATAAGGAGCGCCCTTTCGGGCTCGATAAAGGACGTGAACTCGGGCAGCGGCGTTATTATCTTCACCGACATGTTCGGCGGCACGCCGACCAATGTGGCATTGTCGCTCCTTGAGGACGGCAAGGTCGATGTGATAACGGGCGTGAACCTGCCGATGCTCATAAAGTTCATAGGCAACAGGACGGAGAAAAGCCTCTCCGAGGTGGCGCTTCTGTTGAAGGACTACGGACAGAAGAGCATAGTGCTGGCCGGCGACATGCTTAAGGACAAGAAGTAGACCGGCCCCGCCGGCGGGCCTGCGGAGGTCCGGAGGCGGACGCCTCTTGACCCGCGCGTCATCAGGGCCCAGGCAGACTAAACGCTTTCGGAAAATGATACCTTATGCTTACTTTAGTCAGAGTAGATGATCGTCTTCTTCACGGCCAGATAATCTGCGCCTGGGTCCCCTTCGTAAAGGCGGACTCGCTTGTCGTGGCTTCGGACGAGGCCGCCGGCGACAGTCTCATAAGCGATATAATAGAGTCGTGCGGCTGCAAGAGCCTCAGCGTCAACGTGGAGAATATCGATGACGCGGTAAAGTGCGTCAAACGGTCCGACAAGGAGCGGGTAATACTTATAGTCGGGAACCTTGCCGACGCCATGAGGGTCTACGAGCAAGGTCTCAGGTTCACCACGCTCAACCTCGGCAACATCCACCATGAGGATAGCGGAAGGAAGATTACGCCTTCCGTGATAGTGAACCGCGAGGACGAGGAGATAATCGGGAAGTTCAGGTCGCTCGGGGTCTCGATAGAGATCCGTGACGTGCCGGCCAGCTCCGCTTCTCCTTACCCGGAGTCTTCAGGGAGGCCATGCTGAGCGGGATAGTCTCAAGTTCCCTGATCGTCGCCGCCGTCGGCGGGGTGATCTCCCTGGACAGGACAGCCGCCTTCCAGACGATGGTCTCAAGGCCGCTGGTAACGGCCCCCGTGATCGGGTATTTTCTCGGGAACGCTGAGGCCGCCCTTATAGTCGGGGCCGTACTTGAGCTTCTTCTGATAGGCGACCTGCCGGTAGGCAGGTACATACCGGTGCATGAGACCGGGCTCTCCGTGCTCGTCACGGCCGCCGCGCTCAACGCTACCCCGGCCTCCTTTCCGGTCGAAGGCGTACTGCCGACGGTCCTTCTCGTAATGATCCCTGTATCGGTCTTTTACCAGAAGGCCGACACGATAGTGAGGAGGATCAACATAAGGTTTTTCGATAACGCCAGGACCATGCTGGATAACGGCGAGGAGGCGTGCCTGATGGGGGAGAACCTCAAGGGGGCGGCGCTCTTTTGCTTAACCGGTTTCGTCACCATCTTCGTTACCGCCCTGCCGGTAATGGCGAGTGCCCGGTACTTGCGCCCGATGGTAGAGCAGTCGGCCGTTTACCCGGCCTTCGCCGCCTGCCTGGTCCTGGGGGTCGCGGCCGGAGTAAACGCGGTCTATGCCGAGAGGACGCTTCTGATATTCACGGCGGCCGGGATAGTGGCGGCTGCGGTGTGGATGGTTGGGGGGCTATGATCTCAAGGGGCGCTTTACTCAAGGTCTTTTTAGGTTCCTTTTTCATCCAGTCCTCGTGGAGCTTTGAAAAGATGCAGGGCCTCGGGTTCGCATCGGCTATCGCCCCGGCCTTGAAGGAGATCTTCAAAGACAAAAAGGCGAGGATCGAGGCCTATAAGAGGCACCTCGATTTCTATAACGCCCATCCGTACATGGCGTCCCCGGTATTGGGGGCCTCCATAAACCTTGAGGAGAAGGCCGGGGAGGCCGGACCCGGCGCTTCAGCGGCCCCGAAGTTCAAGAGTATGATAATGGGCCCTTACGGAGCGATAGGCGACTCTTTTTTCTGGGGCTCCGTAAGGCCGATGGCTTCCGTGATCGGCGTGCTCATCACGCTCCTCTGGGGCTGGAAGGGGCCGCTTGCGTTCCTTCTTCTCTATAACTGTTTTCATTTGTGGATGAGGTTTTACGGTCTCAAGGCGGGGGTCAGGGACGGCAAGGACGTCGTCGGATACATAATGTCTCTTGACCTGCCGGAGTGGGGGGTGAGGTTCAAGTACCTCACCGCCGCAGTCCTGGGGGTCGTCTCTGTCGTTGTTCTCTGGTCGCTTTTCGGGGCGGCGGGGGCGCCCGTAAAAAAGTGGGTCTGGCTCGGGGCCGGGTTTCCGGCAGTAATGGCGTCAGTAATAGCGCTCAGCCTGCTTTTTAAAAGGGGGCTGTCGATCTCGAAGCTCGTATACATCGTGACGCTGCCGTTAATATTGTACGGACTTCTACTGGGGTAATAAAACATGGAGACTATCGGACAGATGCAGGGAGCCGTGGAAAAGACCTTCACCATCAGGAACAAGCTCGGGCTTCACGCAAGGGCGGCGTCCCTTTTCGTTCAGCTCGCCAACAAGTTCTCTTCCGACATACTCGTTCAAAAGAACGACCAGGAAGTCAACGGCAAGAGCATAATGGGCATCCTGATACTCGCCGCCGCCCAGGGGACAAGGATTACGGTAAGGGTGAGCGGGGACGACGCTGACAGGGCCATTGACGCGCTCGGAGAACTTATCGACGCCGGATTCGGTGAGGACTGATGACTGACGTGAAGAAACAGGTCGTCTTGATGAAGGGCATAGGCGTATCCTCCGGGATCGTCATCGGACAGGCTTACCTTGTTGAGAGGGGCGCCGTGGAGCCGTCCCAGTACTGCTACCTTGACAGCCGCGAGGCCGACAGCGAGATCGAGAGGTTCAAAAACGCCCTCAAGGAGAGCAGGGACCAGCTTACCCGCATCAAGAAGAAGATGGAGGAAGACCGCAGGGGCAAGGAGCATATCCGTATCATCGACGCGCACCTGATGATACTCAAGGACAACATGCTCATCAACGACACCGTCAAGGTCATCAAGGAAGAGAAGGTCAACGCCGAGTGGGCGCTGAAGACCGTCCTTAAAGACCTCATGGAGTACTTCAACAGGATGGACGACGAGTACCTGAAAGAGCGCTCCACCGACATCGAGCATATCGTCAACAGGGTCCTCATAAACCTCATGGGCAGAAAGCACGAGTCGATGGCCGACATCAAGACCCCTGCCATCATAATAGCGCATGACCTCGCCCCCTCGGACACGGCCCAGATGGTAAAGGGCATGGTGCTGAGCTTCCTGACGGACGCGGGGGGGAGGACCTCGCACACCGCCATCATGGCGCGCTCTCTTGAGATACCCGCCGTAGTGGGCCTTGAGTCCGTCACCAGGAAGGCCGAGAACGGGGACACGATAATAGTGGACGGCACCACCGGCACCGTCATCATAAACCCGTCCGATAGCGTGGTGGATGTATACAGGAGAAGAAAAGAGAGGTACGAGAACTACGGGAAAGCGCTATTCCACTACAAGGACCTGCCGTGCGAGACCAAGGACGGCAGGAGGATAAGGCTTGTGGGGAACATGGAGATAGTCGAGGAGATAGACGCCCTCGTTGAGCACGGGGCCGAGGGGATCGGCCTTTACCGCACCGAGTTCCTGTACCTTAACAGAAAGGACCTCCCGACTGAAGACGAGCATGTCCGGGCCTACAAGCAGGTCATAAAGAGGATGGCCCCGCACCCGGTCGTCATACGCACCCTGGACATCGGAGCTGATAAGGACATAGCCGGGGCCGAGCAGGCCAAGGAGATAAACCCGGCGATGGGATTACGGGCGATACGGTTCTGCCTTAAGAACACGGACATATTCAAGGTACAGCTCCGGGGCATACTGCGGGCGAGCGCCAACGGAAAGATAAAGATAATGTTCCCGATGATCTCCGGCATAGAGGAGCTCCGACGGGCCAAGGCCCTACTTGAAGAGGCGAAAGAGGAGCTTACAGCCGAAGGCAAGTCTTTTGACCGGAATATCGAGGTAGGCGCGATGATAGAGGTGCCTTCGGCCGCGATCATCGCGGACCTCATCGTAAAGGAAGTGAACTTCGTCTCCATCGGCACCAACGACCTCCTTCAATACTCGCTCGCCATAGACAGGGTCAACGAGCATGTCGCTTACCTCTATGAGCCGTTCCACCCGGCGGTCTTGAGGATCATAAAGACCGTGGCCGACGCGGGGGCAAAGGCCGGCGTGACGGTCGGGGTCTGCGGCGAGATGGCCGGGGAGCCGGAGTACGCGCTGATACTCGTCGGGTTCGGGATAGAGCAGCTCTCGATGAACGCGTTCTCCATCCTGAGGGTCAAGAGGCTCATAAGGTCTATAAATTACGCAGAGGCGAAAAAGATATGTAAGACCATAGTAGGGCTCCCGACCGCCAAGGAGGTGGAAAACTACATAAACCAGAAACTCCCGGGGCTGTACAGGGAAGAGTTCTGGGGATAGCCAGCCTGCCGCGGACCGTTTCGGGCCGCGGCGGCGCCGGAAGAGTTTTTTTAATTGACAATTTACTTCCAAGGTTAAATAATATATAATTCTTTACCCCTATAAAGACGAAAAGGAGGGCTACAAATTAATGAGGGAGTATTTATTCACTTCGGAATCAGTCACGGAAGGTCACCCGGATAAGGTAGCGGACCAGATCTCGGACGCTGTTCTTGACGCCATTTTAAAAGAGGACCCCAAAAGCAGGGTCGCGTGCGAAACCCTTGTGACCACCGGGATCGCGCTCATCGCCGGAGAGATAACGACAAAGGCGCAGGTTAACTACCAGGACATCGTAAGGGAAACGATCAGGGATATCGGCTACACCGACGCCAGCATGGGTTTTGACTACAAGACCTGCGCCGTCCTGGTCGCACTTGACAGGCAGTCTCCCGACATAGCGATGGGCGTGGACAGCTCGGAGGCCAAGGAGCAGGGCGCCGGAGACCAGGGCCTCATGTTCGGCTACGCGTGCGACCACACGCCGGAGCTGATGCCGATGCCCATATCGCTGGCGCACAAGATAACCAACAGGCTCGCCGAGGTCAGGAAGAACGGGACCCTTGACTACATAAGGCCCGACGGCAAGAGCCAGGTCACTGTCAGGTACGTAAACGGCAGGCCCGCGATGGTCGATACCGTAGTCGTGTCGACACAGCACGCCCCCGATGTCACGCAGAAGGCCCTGAAGGAAGCCGTCATCGAAGAGGTCATAAAGAAAGTCGTCCCCGCGGGGCTCCTTGACTCAAAGACGAAGTACCACATAAACCCCACCGGCAAGTTCGTCGTAGGCGGCCCGCACGGCGACTGCGGGCTTACCGGCAGAAAGATAATAGTCGATACCTACGGCGGCCACGGCAGCCACGGAGGAGGGGCGTTTTCCGGCAAGGACCCCTCGAAGGTCGACAGGAGCGCGTCTTACCTCGCGCGCTACATAGCGAAGAACATCGTTGCCGCCGGGCTTGCCACCGAGTGCGAAGTACAGCTCGCCTACGCCATAGGCGTGGCCGCGCCGGTCTCGGTGATGGTCGACACCTTCGGCACCGAGAAGATACCCCAGGAGAAGATCGAAGACCTCATCAAGGCCAACTTCCGCATGAAGCCCGCCGAGCTCATCAAGGACCTCGACCTCCTGCGCCCAATCTACAGGAACACGGCCGCCTACGGGCACTTCGGAAGGTCCGGCGACGGTTTCAGGTGGGAGCTCACGGACAAGGCCGAGGCGTTGAGGAAGGCCGCCGGAGCAGGCGCATAAGAGTTTTTGTTTACCGGAAACACTTTAGCAGGCTGTCGAAAGGCGGCCTGCTAAAGTTTTGTTCAGGGCATGCTGTTCTCACTAAAAAACATACGGAGGAGAGATGAATTATCACGTAAAGGACCTTGGACTCAGCTCGAAGGGCAAGAAAAGGATAGAGTGGGCGGAGCTGGACATGCCCGTTTTAAGGAAGGTGAAGGACAACTTCGCCAGGAAGAAGCCTCTCAAGGGCACAAAGATAGCCGCGTGCCTCCATGTTACGACCGAGACCGCAAACCTGATGGTGACGCTCAAGGCCGGAGGCGCCGATGTGACGCTTTGCGCCTCAAACCCCCTGAGCACGCAGGACGATGTGGCGGCCTCTCTCGTAAAGGACCACGGCATCCCGGTCTACGCGATAAAGGGCGAGGACAACAAGACCTACTACAAGCACCTGAACGCCACGCTCGACAAGAAGCCGAATATAACGATGGACGACGGCGCGGACCTGGTCTCTCTTCTGCACTCGGAGAGGAAGGACCTGGCGGCCGGGGTCCTCGGCTCCACGGAGGAGACCACGACGGGCGTCATAAGGCTTAAAAGCCTTGCGGCCAGCAACCTCCTCAAGTTCCCGGTCATCGCCGTAAACGACGCCTCGACAAAGCACTTCTTCGACAACCGCTACGGCACCGGACAGTCCACCCTCGACGGGATACTTCGCGCCACGAACAGGCTTTTCGCGGGCTCGACTTTCGTCGTATGCGGCTACGGCTGGTGCGGCAAGGGTCTGGCGATGAGGGCAAGGGGCATGGGGGCCAATGTCGTTGTGACCGAGATCGACCCGTTGAAGGCCCTTGAGGCCGTCATGGACGGCTTAAGGGTCATGCCGATAGCTGATGCCGCCAGGATCGGGGACTTCTTCTGCACGGTAACAGGCAACCTGAATGTCATAAGGAAAGAGCACTTCGTGAAGATGAAGGACGGGGCGATCGTATGCAACTCCGGGCACTTCAATGTCGAGCTCGACCTGGCGGGCCTCAAGGCCGCCAGCAAGGGCAAGAAGACCGTGAGGGATTTTGTCGAGGAGTACACCCTTAAGAACGGCCGCAAGGTCTGCGTGCTGGGCGAGGGCAGGCTCATAAACCTCGCAAGCGCCGAAGGCCACCCGGCAAGCGTCATGGACATGAGTTTCGCCAACCAGGCCCTTGCCGCCGACTTCCTCGTCAAGAACGGCAAAAAGCTTTCCAACCAGGTCTATGTCGTGCCAGAGGCGATAGACAAGGAGATAGCGAGGCTTAAGCTCGCGGCCCTCGGGATGAAGATAGACACGCTCACCGCCGAGCAGAAAAAGTATCTCGCGTCGTGGGAGATGGGCACATAGCACGAAGCCTGAGAGTCTGAAAAAGGGTGGGTTTTTTTACCCGCCCTTTTTTTATTCCCCTTCGGGTAAATACCCGGTAGCTTTCCGCGCTTTACAAAGGGCCTTTTTGCGCGCTTGCGCGCGCCTCGTCCTCTATTGCTCTCGCTCCTAAGCTCGCGCGCAATAAATACAGAGGCTTGCTCGCTCGCTCTCCTTCATGCTCGGCTGCGCAATGGACCTGGTGTTTTGTTAAAAACAATACAAAACATCTAATAACATGGGTTGTTTTCAGATACCTCGGAGCGAGCTGCGGGGAGGGTTCATTTTTACGAGGGTTCATTTAACGGGATGCGGAAAAAGCCCTGCCAAAGAGTCTTAAGGCCTCGTGACCCGCTCCTGTGACGCCCCCGTTAAGCCCATACGGCGGAAAGTGCTGAAAAGGGCCGCGCCGGTCCATCCCCTGTACGCATAACCCGTTAAAAACCTTTACAAAACCGCTGTCTGTTGGTAAAATGGATTAATCAGGTTGCCGACAGCCTTTTTACCGGCGTTTATTTGATCTTCCAAGGCGTTTGTCTCACAGGGCAGGCCTGTTGTACGGTTTTGGGGGGACCCCTGTCCGGGCAATGTTTGCCGGGGAGGTCTCATTCTTCCGTGACCGCGCTCTCCTCTAAACGCGAGAGCCGGTCGGCTACGGCGCGGCGTCCTTAAGTCACTTCACCTTTTTGCGACGGAGAGAGATTACGATGGGTCTTTCCATCCACACCGCCACCACTGC
>JACRCJ010000038.1 GCA_016219075.1 Deltaproteobacteria bacterium
CTCCTTAAGTTCCCCATATCGTAATCTATGATGGCTATCATGGCAATATCAGGCCCCGGGTTTTAACTCCGGGGGCAGCTCGTTCTATCAGGATGCGGAAAACTCAAACAGATGTCAAAAGCGAGCGTAGCGAAGCAAATCCCGTCTTTAAGCAAACCGAATAGTTAGAGATTGCTTCGTCGCGGAAATCGTTCCTCGCAATGACGATTATGGACTTTTTCCGCAACCTCCTAAAGTTTTCCCTTCGTGCTCATCACGCCCTTGATCCTCGGGTCTTTGGCTACAGCCGCGCTAAGAGCCCGCCCGAGCGCCTTGAAGACCGACTCTATAGCGTGGTGGACATCTTCGCCGTAATGAAGGGTTATGTGGAGGTCGATTCCGGCGCTGTTTGAAAAAGCCTTCATGAACTCGTTCAAAAGACTCAAGTCGAACGCCTCCTTCATCCCTTCGGCCCCGGCCGAGAGTATCCTTTTCCTGACGGCAGGGGGCCTGTTCGAAGAGGTGAACTTGAAGTACGGCCTGTTGCTTATGTCGAGCACTACCGTTGAGAGCGAGTCCATCATAGGCACGCTCGAAGCGCCGCAGCGCCTGATGCCGGAGTTGTCCTTGAGGGCCTTTTTTACGGCCTCGCCGATGGATAACCCGACATCCTCGACCGTGTGGTGGAGATCGACCTCTATGTCGCCCGTGGCCCTTATCTTTAAATCAAAGAGGCCGTGCCTCGAGAAGTTGGTGAGCATGTGGTCGAAGAAGGGGATCGGGGTCTTTATGTCGCCCCTGCCGCTTCCGTCAAGGTTCAGCTCGACCGTTACCCCGGTCTCCTTCGTCTTTCTCGAAATCCTGGCTTTCCTTGCCATTCAGTCTCCTATACCAATCCCGTTTGTGCAATTTTTAATTATATTTTCAGAAAGAGTTGCGCCTCCGATATAAAGAGCATTTGTATCTGAATAGATATGTAAAGAAAGAGGGCGTAAATCAAGACTTACGATAGCGGTATCGCCCTCATAATGTAACTCTATTAATTTAACCGAATCGAGTTCTATGAAAACAGTATTTTTGTTGGCCTTTACACTTATATCACCTGCTATAACTTTGTTTTCTTCTACCTTAATAGGAGTGCTGGCTGGAGGGGAAGCGATATCGAATGACAATTTGATGCCATCGGGTTCTGGTTTATAAGAAAATAGAGGTGTCCCGGAAATGACTATTGCGTTGGTGCAATCTTCGATTAAATTAGTGCCGATGGATATTTTCATGCCGCTTTCCCAATTTTAATATAGATTCCTACTTCAGAACCACTTATGCTCGGTTTCCCATCAGTTCCACCAATATTGGGTAGCGGCAGTTTTAAAGCTTTCTTATTTTCAAGGTAGACTCCTTCAGTTCTTGGGAAAAGATGAGAGTAATGTTTAGAAGTGGCTTCGGGAGAGTGAAAAATGAAAATTCCGCGATTCCCAATAAGTTCACGAATTTTATTTCTGACAGGCTCAACCGTGGTTAAGAAATCCAATTGCTGAGAAGCCGGGATTCTGAATACGTCAATTGTAAAATTCCGCCCATCAAAATCTCCTAATGTAGTTTTGTTGTCCGCCCATCGGACAGGATAAGCATAATTAATGGCTTTCTCAATAAGGTAAAGAATTTTTTTCTTGGGTTCAAAATTCATTCTATCCTCCCCTCCTCACTGGAAAAATGCAAAATCAATTCATTTGCAAACAAAATGGATCGTTTTGCTTCATACTCTTCAATTTCATCTAAATAATAATCTGCCTTGATTCTGTACTGACGTAGAAGCTCAAAATTTTTTCTTTGTATAGGGCCGATCACTCCGTACTCATCACATAATATGTCGGGAAAATCATAGTGTCTCCAATAATAGTTACCATCTCTTGATTCGTCTCGTGGGTTTTCACCCATTACATCTAAAAAATGCCATGCCATTAAATAGACAGCATAATACGCTCTTGACGCAGCTGATTCGAAATAAGAATTCGCAACTAATAATTTTGCAGCCTCATAATTGGAAAGAGCTTTATTTTTCATATGCTCTGTCTTTTTTCTTAAGCCTCATCCCGGCGCTTCTGCCGTGGGCCTCGAGCCCTTCTAAATCCGCGAACCTCTTTACATCAGGCCCCAGCGCCTCTATCGACCTCTGTGAGAAACTTATGACGCTTGTCCTCTTTATGAAGTCCTCTACGCCCAGGGGGGACGAGAACCGCGCGGTGCCTCCGGTGGGGAGCGTGTGGTTGGGCCCGGCGAGGTAGTCGCCAGCGGCCTCAGGCGTATGGTAGCCCAAAAATACCGCCCCGGCGTTTCTTATCTCCCCCAGAAGCTCGAAGGGCTTCTCGACGAAGAGCTCAAGGTGTTCGGGAGCGATACTGTTCGAGACAGCCGCGGCCTCGCTTAAGTCGCGGGCGATTATTATCGCGCCGTAGTTCTTTATAGAGACCCCGGCGATTTTACGCCGTTTAAGCTTCTTCATCTCTTTGGCGACTGTCGCTTCCACGGCCCCGGCCATCTCTCTTGAAGTGGTTATGAGGATGCTTGAGGCGAGCTCGTCGTGCTCGGCCTGAGATAATAGGTCCATCGCTATCCAGGAGGGATTCCCGGTGCCGTCGTTTATGATGAGTATCTCGCTTGGGCCGGCTATCATGTCGATATTGACGGCGCCGAAGACGAGCCTCTTGGCCGTGGCCACATAGATGTTTCCCGGCCCCGTGATCTTGTCTACCCTCGGGACTGTCTTTGTGCCGTAGGCAAGGGCGGCTATTGCCTGCGCGCCGCCTATCCTAAAGACCCTGTCCACGCCGGCTACTCTGGCCGCCGCCAGGACATACGGGTCCAGTCCGTCCTTGCCGGGCGGGGTGGCCATGACGACCTCATCTACGCCCGCGACTTTGGCGGGTATGGCGTTCATCAGGACCGTAGACGGGTAGGCGGCCTTGCCTCCGGGCACATATATCCCGGCCCTCTCGAGAGGGGTGATCTTTACCCCGAGCGTGGTGCCGTTTCCGTCGGTAGTGAACCATGAGTTCTGGAGCTGTTTTTTGTGGAACGACTCTATGCGGGAAGCGGCGAGTTCGATGAGGCGCAGGTCTTTTTTCGGGATGCGGGAAGCGGCGCGGTCTATCTCTCTGGAGGCGACCTCGATGCGGCCTTTGACATCCACGCCGTCGAACTTTCTGGTGTATTCGACGAGGGCCAGGTCGCCGTCTTTGCGGACGGCGACGAGGATGGCCTTTACGGCGGCCTCTACCCTTCCCGTCTCCTCTTCGCCCCTTCCCGTTATGGAGGAGAGAAGGGCCGGAAATCTTTTATCTTTGGATTCGATGACCCGCATTGTCTTTTCAGGAGACAGCGAAGAGAGAGCCTTCGCTGTTTTTAAATTTTATTCTCTTTTTAGGGTAAATACCCCGTAGTTTGCTGCGCTTTACAAAAGGGCCTTTTTGCGCGCTGGTGCGCGCCTCGGGGCTATTGCTCTCGCTCCTAAGCTCGCGCGCAATAAATACAGAGGCTTGCTCGCTCGCTCTCCTTTATTCACTGCGCAATGCCCCTGGTGTTTTGTTAAAAACAATACAAAACATCTAATAACATAGGTTGTTTTCAGATACTCCGGAGAAAAGCTCCGGGGAGGTTCATTTTTTTAACGACCCGGAAACCCGTCAAAGAAGGTCCGCCGCCCGAGCCGTTCTATCGCTTTTTAGCCTCGGCCACGGCCCTGCTGAGCCTGTCAACGAGGTCCTTGACCCTCTTGGGCTTGGTCTTGAGGCTCGCCCTGTTGCAGACGAGCTTTGAGGTTATCGGCATCACGTCCTCTACCTCCACGAGCCCGTTTTTGCGGAGCGTTTCACCGGTCTGCACGAGGTCCACGATCCTCTCGGAGAGGCCCAGCAGGGGCGCAAGCTCTATCGAGCCGTAAAGCTTTATTATCTCGACCTGTATGCCCTTGTCTAAAAAGTGCTTTAATGTGATGTTGGGGTACTTCGTTGCCACCCGTATGTGCGTCCAGTGCCTGGGGTTGTCCGTGGCGCCGAGTTCTTTGGGCTCGGCCACCATCATCCTGCACGCGCCAATACCCAAGTCCAGCGGCTCATAGAGGTCCTTTGCCTGCTCAAGGAGTACGTCCTTTCCTGCTATCCCCATGTCGGCGGCCCCGTGCTCGACATATGTCGGCACATCCTGGCTCCTTATTACCATGAACCTGAGCCCTTCCGCAATGTTTTCGAATATGAGCCTGCGTTCGTCCTGAAGTATCTCGCTGAAGTCGACCCCGGCGGCCTTGAATACCGTCAACGCCTCCTTGAGTATCCTGCCCTTGGGCAGCGCTATCGTAAGTGTGTTCTCCAACGATCTTTTCTGAGTGCTCACGATTTTACCCTCTCTATTTTCGCCCCCAGGCGCTTTAATTTCTCCTCTATACGCTCGTAACCCCTGTCGAGGTGGTATATCCTGGAGACCTCGGTCCTGCCCTCGGCCACTAGCCCGGCGAGTATTAGCGAAGCGCTCGCTCTCAGGTCCGTGGCCATGAGGGGGGCGCCGCTCAAGTGCTTTACGCCCCTTACCACGGCGCACCTTCCGTCCACGGTGATGTCCGCGCCCATCCTCTTGAGCTCCCCGACATGCATGAACCTGTTCTCGAAGACCGTCTCGGTGATGACGCTCAGGCCGCCGGCCACGGTCATCATCGCCATTATCTGCGCCTGCATGTCCGTAGGGAAGCCGGGGTAGGGGATCGTCTTGATATCGACGCTCCTTATCGGCCAGTCGCCTATGACCCTGACCCCGCCGGCCTCCTCCGCTATCTCTGCCCCCGCCTCCCTTAGCTTTACCGATAGCGATTCGAGGTGGTGAAGCGGGCAGTCCTTTAAAAGCACGTTGCCGCGGGTCATGGCCGAGGCGACCATGAAGGTGCCTGCCTCGATCCTGTCGGGTATCACCCTGACCTCGACGGGTTTAAGCGCGCGGACGCCTTCTATCCTTATCGTATCGGTCCCTGCGCCCTTTATCACGGCGCCCATCCTGTTAAGGGCGTCGGCGAGGCATACTACCTCCGGCTCCAGAGCGGCGTTCTCAAGGACCGTCGTGCCCTCGGCGTGCACGGCCGCGAGCATCAGGTTCTCGGTGCCGGTGACGGTCGTGGTGTCCATGTATATCTTGGCGCCCTTGAGCTTTTCAGCGGTTACCGTCACATAGCCGTGCTCTATGGAGACCTCTGCCCCCATCTTTTTAAGCCCCATGAGGTGCAGGTCGATCGGGCGGGCGCCTATGGCGCAGCCCCCCGGAAGCGAGACCCTGGCCTTTTTAAACCTCGACACGAGCGGCCCCAGCACCAGGACCGACGCCCGCATGGTCTTTACCATGTCGTAGGGGGCCTCGGGCACAGGTACATCCCTTGTCCTGATCCTCATGGTCCCCGGTCCGTCCGACTCTATCTCGCACCCGAGGTGTCTAAGAAGCACCTTGAATGTGTCGATGTCTCGTAGGCTCGGGACATTCGTAATGGTAGTCCACCCGTCCACGAGCAAAGAGGCGGCCATAAGCGGCAGCACGGCGTTCTTGGCGCCGCTTACTGTGACCTCTCCGACCAAGCGGTTGCCGCCTTCTATGAGTATCTTGTCCATTAGATTTCCGCGCCCTTCAGGGCCTCTGTCTGGTAAAAGGCGATTATGTCGTCTATGAGCTCCGTGAGGTCGCCTTCCATTATCTCGCTGAGTTTATGGAGCGTTATGCCCATCCTGTGGTCAGTGACGCGGTTTTGAGGGAAGTTGTAGGTGCGTATCTTCTCGCTCCTGTCCCCGGTCCCGACCTGGGTCTTTCTGTCGGCCGCTATCTTTTTCTGCTGCTCCTGGACCTTCATGTCAAGGATCCGGGATATGAGGACCTTGAACGCCTTGGCGCGGTTCTTGTGCTGGCTCTTTTCCTCCTGGCACGCCACGACGACCCCGGTTGGTATGTGCGTCATCCTGACGGCGGTCTCGACCTTGTTGACGTTCTGGCCGCCGTGGCCTCCCGACCGGTAGGTGTCGACCCTGATGTCCTCCATCCTCACATCGACCTCGACCTCTTCCGCCTCGGGCATCACGGCCACCGTGACGGTCGAGGTGTGGCGTCTTCCCGATGCTTCGGTCTCAGGGACCCTCTGTACGCGGTGCACGCCGCTTTCGTACTTGAGCTTTGAGTACGCGCCCTTGCCCTCTATCGAGGCGATGACCTCTTTTAACCCGTTGGGCCCGGAGGGGCTTATGCTCATGACCTCGACCTTCCAGCGGTGCAGCTCCGCGAACCGGGTGTACATCCTGAAGAGCTCGGCGGCGAAAAGGGCCGATTCGTCCCCGCCGGCCCCGGCCCTTATCTCAAGGAATATGTTTTTGTCATCGTTGGGGTCCTTCGGCAGAAGCATCACCTTGATCTTCTGCAAAAGCTCTTCCTTTCTCTTCTGGAGGCCCGGGATCTCTTCCTTGGCAAGCTCCCTTAAGTCCGCGTCCTTGCCTTCGAGGATGCCCCTGTTGTCGGAAAGCTCGGAGTCTGTCTTCTTAAGGTCCCTGTACGCTTCCACGAGAAGGCTCAATGACGCGTGTTCCTTCATGTACTTCTGGTACGTCTCCTGGTCGGCCAACACCTCCGGCCTGGAGAGAAGCTCGGAGAGCTCCACATATCTTTTCTCGACGTCTTCGAGGCGTTTCTGGATCATAAGCAGTTCTTGGATCCCGGGCATGAAAAAGATGTGAGGACAAAGCCCGGAGAGGTTCTTTTTGTTTTTAATCCCCTGTCGGGGTTTAATTAAGCGCGGCTTGCCGCGCAGGCTGACAAACGATATTTCCTTCGAATACCCGGAGAAAAGCTCCGGGGAGGTTCATTTTTTACCGTTCTGAAAACCCCGGGGCTTGAAGCCCGGAAAGGGTTCATTTAATGAGGCCGCCCGCAAAGGCTGAACGGGGTTTTAACCGGCTGGCTCCGCAAGTGCGGGGCGGGTCCCCTCCGGTGAGGATAAAAATCGTCTGAGAAAATTAAAAAGCCTGAAGACCGGCCGGTCTTCAGGGCAAAAAAGCCTTTAAAGGTTCCTGAATCTTTGCCTTATCTCTTTGGGCTTGCCGCAGGTCATCTCGCCTTCGCTGCAGCCGCCGCTTACGCAGGCCGGACCAGAGTCCCGGAAGATGTACGGGGCCTCTTTCTTGGCGAGCGCGAGCATGCGGGTGGCCATATCCCGGATCTCCCACTGGGCCCTCTCGCAGCAGCGGAGCCTGAAAAAGTGGATGAGTTCCCTGGCGTTCATGGTGACGATTATCTTGGTTGCCGCGGCGTTCGGGAGCAGGTACCGGGAGTCCTCGGCCGGCACCCCGGCGTCAATTAGCTCCTTGTAGAGCCTGTAGGCGCTCTTTACCGCGCGTTCGAAACGCTTTTTCTTCCCGGCGTCCTTTTCAATCGAGGGCGGGACGACATACTCCGGGGTCTCTGCCGTCACGTACCTCTGGCTCTGCTGCGAGTACGAGGCGAGGCGGTGGCGCACGAGCTGGTGGGATGTGGCCCTTGAGATCCCCTCCACCCCGAAGGTGAAGCCGGCGTGTTCAAGGACCGACAGGTGTCCCATCTTGAGGATCTTGCCCAGGAATTTTTCGTTCGAGACGCCGGCTACCTTCTTCTCAAGCTCCGCTATCGTTGAGTCCGAATAGCAGAGACGGGCGGCCATGGCGACGGTTTTTTCGGGGTCGGGGGTACTTTTGAGGAGAGTTACCAGCACGATTTACGCCCCCTCCTTACGCTCCCTTGTTCCTGCGGTACTTGGCGTTGAACTTCTCGATCTTGCCGGCCGTGTCGATGAGCTTGTGCTCTCCGGTGTAAAACGGGTGGCAGTTCGAGCATATCTCAAGGGAAATGTCCTTTGAGGTCGAGCCGGTCGTCACCACATTTCCACAGATGCAGTGGATCCTGGTCGGCTCGTATTTGGGGTGGATTCCTTCCTTCATTACGGTACTCCTCCTTAAATGTCTATTCTCCGTCAGACAATTCCGTCAAAAAAGGACCGGTTTTAAAAGGCCGTTCCCCGCGCCTGACTTTAATGGTTAATATTAACAACTCTGTCTGTGGAGTGCAAGCGAAAAAAAAGGCGGGTAAAAACGGGCATCTCCCGGCGCTTCCCCGGCCGCTTCGGTTGAAGCGGCCGGGGGCGGGGGAAAACAGGTTTTTTCAGCGTTCCATAGGATGCTGAAAAAGTCCTTCCATGGCTTTTTCAGCAACGATTTGTCTGAAGTGAATTCAGCCAAATCTCACAAATTGCTTGGCTTTTTAAGCCTCGCAATTTGGCAATCCATCCATGGATTGCTTTAGGATGCTGAAAAAGTCCTTAGCCTGCTAAAGGCCCCGGGGGAACAAGGGGGACGGAAGGGTCATTTGCTCATCGAGTCGAGAAACGCCTTGTTCGAAGGGGTGTTGTGTATCTTGTCGAGGATGAACTCCATCGATTCAACCGGGTTCAGGGGCTGCAACACCTTCCTCAGTATCCATATCCTGTTAAGGGCTTCCTTGGTCAGAAGCAGGTCCTCTTTCCTCGTGCCGGACTTGTTCAAGTCGATGGCAGGGAATATCCTTCTCTCCGAGAGCTTCCTGTCAAGGACGATCTCCATGTTTCCCGTGCCCTTGAACTCTTCGAATATGACCTCGTCCATGCGGCTGCCGGTGTCTATAAGGGCTGTTGCTATGATAGTGAGGCTGCCGCCCTCTTCGATGTTTCTCGCGGCGCCGAAGAACCTCTTGGGCTTATGAAGCGCGTTTGAGTCGACTCCTCCGGACAGTACCTTTCCGCTCGGAGGCACCACGGCGTTATACGCCCTGGCAAGCCTCGTTATGGAGTCAAGGAGTATCACGACGTCCTTCTGGTGCTCTACAAGCCTCTTGGCCTTCTCTATGATCATCTCGGAGACCTGCACGTGTCTCTGCGCCGGCTCGTCGAAGGTGGAGCTGATGACCTCGCCTTTTACGGAGCGCTGCATGTCGGTGACCTCTTCGGGCCTCTCGTCGATGAGGAGGACCAGGAGGACCACCTCCGGGTGGTTGGTCGTTATGGAGTTCGCGATCTTCTGCAGGAGCATCGTTTTACCGGCCCTCGGAGGAGAGACGATAAGTCCCCTCTGCCCCTTGCCTATCGGGGTAAAGAGGTCCATGACCCTCATGGATGAGTCGCTGTTCGGGGGTATCTCGAGGTTGAGCCTCTCCTGCGGGTACAGGGGGGTCAAGTTGTCGAAGAGTATCTTCTCTCTTGCTACCTCCGGGTCCTCGTAGTTGACCTTCTCGACCTTCAGGAGCGCGAAGTACCTCTCGCCTTCCTTCGGGGGGCGTATCTGGCCGGAGACTATGTCGCCGGTCCTTAAATTGAACCTTCTTATCTGCGAGGGGGATACGTAGATGTCGTCGGGGCCGGGGAGGTAGTTGTAATCCGGGGCCCTTAAAAAACCGAACCCGTCCGGCAGCGTCTCCAGGACGCCTTCGCCGTATATCAGCCCATTCTGGTCGCTCTGTGACTGGAGAAGCGCGAATATCAGGTCCTGCTTACGCATGCTGGTCGCGCTTTCGATGTTATATTTTTTAGCGAGCGCGGTAAGCTCGTTTATCTTTTTTTCCTTGAGTTCCTTGAGGTTCATTCACTGCTCCTGTTAGTGGGGGTTTTTGAGGTTGGAATAGAAATATACAGAGGGTTTATTCCTAGACTTCTCTATTGTTTTTGAAGACGGCATATTTTGGTTTTTGGGTTTTCCTCTAAGGCTCAAATCATGCGGATTGAAGCTTGCGAGGGAATGACGGCAAATGGCAAATGTTGTGAAATCGGATTTGATAGGTATTTTCACCTTAGCACGGTTAAATTAACCTGTCAAGCACCTTTTTGGGGCCTCCCGGAGGCCCGCTGACTACCCTTTCCCGGTCAGTTTCCGGTAGACTTCCCGCACCCTTTCGAGGGTCTCCCCGACAGTGCCGTTGTTGTCTATGACATAATCGGCGTATTCCCGTTTTTCCTTTAGAGGCATCTGGGACGCTATCCTTTTCTCCGCCTCAACGGGTCCAAGGCCGTCGCGCTCGCAGAGCCTTTCGGCCTGCTTCCTTTCATCGGCGTATACGACGATGACTTTAGACATCTCTTTGTACAGCCCCCCCTCTATAAGAAGCGCCGCGTCTATGACGATAAGGGGGTCCGGGTGCGCCCTCTCAATCTCGGCGACCCGTTCCTTTATCCTGTCGCGTATCCTCGGATGGGTTATGGCGTTGAGCCTTTTAAGCTTTGCCGGGTCTGAAAATACCATGGAGCCGAGCTTTTTCCTGTCTATTTCGCCGTCCTCAAGGAGGACATCAGGACCGAAGGCGGCGACTATCTCGCCGTGGGCGGGGCTTCCCGGACGAACCACCTCTCTTGAGATGAGGTCCGCGTCTATGATATGCGCGCCGAGCCTTTTAAGCTCCCCGGCCACAAGGCTTTTACCAGAGGCTATGCCTCCCGTAAGACCGACTGTCATCCTGGACTCAAAGCTCCTTATGAGGGACCCTGTCATTGCCCTCTGTGTGCAAGGCCTCTTCGGGGCTACTCGGCTACTCCTTGACCATGATGAAGGAAAGCTGCCTGCCGGTAACCCCGTTATCCTTCCTGTAGGAGAAGAGAAGCCCGTTATTGCACGAGGTGCAGGCGGCCTCCATGCTTATCTTCTCCCTGTGGACCCCGGCCCCGACGAGCTGAGAGATGTTGGCCATGCCGATGTCGAGCCTCATCTCGCCGTATATGTTCTGTATGTAGTCGACCGAGGAGGCCCCGAAGCCGCGCTCGAACTCAGAAGCGACATTCTCGCCGACCGCGTAGCAGCAGGGGCCGATATAGGGGCCGAGGGCCGCCAGAAGGTCGCCTGGGCGAGTCGAGAACCTTTTTCTCATCATTTCTATCGTCTTTAATACCACCCCAGAGGCGCTCCCTTTCCACCCGGCGTGCACCGCGGCAACGGCCCTTTTAACCGGGTCGTAGAGAAATACCGGCAGGCAGTCCGCGGTCAATATCCCGATTGGCGCCCCGGACACCATTGTTATTACGGCATCGGCGTCGACTTTTTTTCTCAGGTGCTGCGTTTTGTCGTCTACGAGAAGGAGATTGTTGCCGTGGACCTGGTTTACTGTCACGAGCCTTCCGGCGTCTATCCCGAAGGCTTCCGAGACCCGGCTTAAGTTCTTCTCCACCTGTTCCGCCGGGTCGGCCCCCCTTGTGTCGAAGTTGAGCGAGTCGAAGGGGGGGGCGCTCACCCCGCCCCTTCTTGAGAGGAAGGCGTGGGTCACGGGGGCTGACTCAAGGAGCGAGGACGAGAAGAATGATATCCCGCTTTTTGTCTTCATCCGCCTTCCAGCGTCTTGAGTATCTCCTCAAAGTCTTCGGGGAGAGGGGCCTGGAACTCCATGAGTTTGCCTGTGGAGGGGTGCGTGAGTGTCAGGGTCCTTGCGTGCAGGCACTGCCGTTTTATCTTCTTCAGAAGGTCCGCCGCCTCCTTTTCCATCGCCGGGGGCACGCACCTTTTGCCGTATGTCTGGTCGCCGACGACGGGGTGGTTAATGGCGTTCAAGTGCACCCTTATCTGGTGCGTCCTCCCGGTCTCGAGCTTCAGCTCCAAAAGCGTCAGGAGGGGAAAGCGCTTCAAAACCCTGTAGCGCGTTACGGCGGTCCTTTTTTTCCGCGCCCTCGGCGAAATCTTTTTCCTGTGGGCGATGTCCCTGCCTATCGGCATGTCCACTACCCCTTCCATGTCCCTGACCCCTCCCCAGACAAGCGCCAGATAAGTCCTCCCTGCCGTGTGCTCCTTGAACTGTTTGGAGAGGGCGAGGTGGCTTGAGTCGTTCTTTGCCGCGACAATGGCCCCGGTGGTATCCTTGTCGAGCCTGTGGACGATCCCGGCCCTCAAGGGCCCTCCCAGAAGAGAGAGGTCTTTCGTGTGCCCCAGGAGCGCGTTCACCAGCGTGCCTGTGGTTCTTCCGGCCCCGGGGTGAGTGGTCATGCCGGCGGGCTTGTTGACCGCTATGATGTCGGAGTCCTCGTAGAGTATCTCAAGCGGGACCTCTTCGGGCTCAACCGTATGTATGCGCTCAGGAGGCACCAGCACATCCACGGCGTCCGCGCCCTTTACCCGCAGGCCGGGTTTGCCGGCCTTGCCGTTTACGGTAACGCGCGAGCCGTCAAAGAGAGTTTTGACCCTGGAGCGGGTAAAGCCCCTCAAGCGGGCGGCTATGAACACATCGAGCCGTTCTCCGGCCTCTGTGCTTTCTACGGTGAGTCTAAGGGTTTTTTCCATGACGGGTGGTGAAAAGGTTTTTTTTAACGTTTTGAAAACTCTGGGGTTTTAAGCCCATGGAGGATTCATAAGGGCGGACTTCAGGAGGTCTTGGTCTTCCAACGGGGCTTTAGGCCTGCCTTAAGACGGCCTACCAGATGTCCGAGTCGATATTGCTGTTCCTTTTTATAAGGATGTCCACTATGGCGCGGTTGTAGTAGCCGTTCTTCGCGTCCATCTCAGGGGAGAGCCTGCTTCTGTAAAGGGCGAGCCCCTCCTTCAGTTCCTTGTCGAGGAGTTCGAATATGTTGTCGTTTTTAAGGCCGCTTGAGATCTTGTCCCTGTTGTAAAGGGCGATGTCGGAGATGATCGTCCTTGCCAGACGGGCGGCGGCCTCCTGGGATTTAATTAGGGGCATGTTTTGACTTTTCCTTGAGTATCTCCTCCACGAGCACGTCCCTGCCTTTTTCGGCATTGGCCATGACGATGGACTCAACGAGGGTGATGTTGCCTTTTCTGAAAGCCTCTATTATCTCCCTGTGCTGCGTAACCGAGTCCTTCATCCTCCCGGGCAGGGCCAGGGCCGTGATCCTGAACCTCTCGAACTGAGCCACGAGGTTATGCACCAGGGCGCAGAGCTTTTCGTTGCCGCACGCCGTGAGGAAGGTGTCGTGAAACTGGTTGTCGAGCTTGAAGAAGTTCTTCACATCGTCCCGTTCGGCGCACTTCTCCATCTGCGCGTTCAGGCTTTCGAGCCTCTTCATGTCCTTTGCGGTGAGCTTGTGGCAGGCGGTCTTCGCCGCGAAACCCTCCAGAAGGCTCTTGATGCTGTAGAACTCGCTTACGTCCTTGTCGGTTATCGGGCTCACCACGGCGCCTTTTCTCGGCGTGACCGTTATGAATCCCTCGCTTTCGAGCTGCCTGAAGGCCTCCCTGATGGGAGTGCGGCTTATGCCGAAGCTCTCGGCTATCTCCTGTTCCGGGACCCTCTCGCCGGGCTTAAGGCGCCCCGTTACCACTGAGTCCTTGATGAAATCGACTATCCTCTCCCTCAAGGTCAGGGGTTTCTCAACAGGATAGTCCAGTATCCTTGTCTTTTCCATATCTTTTAAATTATCTCGTTTAATCTTACGGAGCGTTTAATCCTTCTATCCCGGCTGTCGTCCGTTTTTTTCAGGGATTTACCTCTGGGCGCCCCGGCCTTGCCGCGGGGATGACTCACTTCAAAAGGGTGTGTGTATTGAGCGAAACGCCTGAAAAGCACGCACCAAGACACTGATATTGTATACTGTGTACACTTTGAAAGTCAAGGTTATTATGAGATCCGAAGGGGAGAAAGTCTTTTCATGTCGCGCTCTCCTTTGTGTTAAAGTTATTGTTGAGGGTTTAGGCCCGGGGTCATGTCAAAGTATATCAGGAGTTTTGCGGCCGTCCGCGCTCCGGAGGGAGTTTTTCCTTGAACAATGGGTCCTTTTCGGTTTAAATGGTCATCATAAAAAAAGCGAAAGGAAGCGCATGTCCGAGGGTAGCGGCGAAAAAAAAGTACAGGTGCACCTTCCCTTTCCCCTGCTGATAGACAGGTTTGACGAGATACTCGCCGACGGGATAAACCCTGAGGTATTCCTCGACGGAGGGGGGCTCGACACGGCCCTTCCATCTGACTTGAAGCGCATCAGGGACGAGTTCGGGGCAAGGGGCCTTACGGTCACCATGCACGGCCCGTACGGCTCGATAAACCCAGGGAGCGCCAGCGAAGAGGTGAGAAAGAGTACGGTTGAGAGGTACGAACGGGTCTTCGAGGTCCTTTCGCACTTAAGGCCCAGAACCGTGGTCCTGCACGCGGGCTACAACGAGCGCAAGTTCAACGGGGACGAAGAGCTGTGGCTGGCCCAGAGCATGAAGACCTGGCCGCCTTTCGTAAAGGAGGCCGAGAGGCTCGGGGTCGTGATAGCCGCCGAGAACATCTTCGAGAAGACGCCCCGGACGCTAAAGGCCCTCGTCGACGGGATAGATTCCCCGAACTTCGGGGCCTGCATCGATTCGGGCCACTTGAATGTCTTTTCCACCGTGGACATGGAGGAGTGGTTCTTTTCCCTCGGCCATAAGATCGCCGAGGTCCATATACATGACAACAGCGGGAACGCGGACGACCACCTCCCGGTCGGCGAGGGAGAGATAGACTTCCCGCTCTTTTTCAGCCTCCTCAAAAAATACGCCGGCGACCCCGTCTACACCATCGAGCCTCACGGCGAGGAAGTGATGCGCAGAGCCATCATGGCGATACGGAAGTTTCTGTAGTGCGACGGAGAAGCTGTCCGGTTGCGGCGTCCAAGATTTGTCTTGACCGCCCCCGTTGAAAACTGATAGCCTGTCACCACCGTAGTTTTTGGCCGGGTGCCCTCATCCGTTACAGGAGGGCTAAAAGGGAATCCCGTGGAATCGGGAGCTGCCCCGCAACTGTAAGCGGCGACGAAATCCAAATCTGCTGCCACTGACCCCTGTTAGGGCCGGGAAGGTAAAGGAGAGTAGGAAGACCCGCGAGCCAGGAGACCTGCCCAGCCAGCTTTACCGATTGAAGGCCTTTCGAGGGAGAGGGTCGCAAAAACGGCTTGGAGAAGTCTTCAGGCCATTGAGACAGCGGAGTATTTAATAGCCGCGCTCGCGCTTGAGCGTTCTCAAAACCCATCCCTCGAAAAAGGGATGGGTTTTTTTATTATATGAAGCGGCCGTAAAGAGGGGTAAAAGCGTATGGAGAGTAAGGGCCTCGTTCATGTCTACACCGGGGAGGGCAAGGGCAAGACCACGGCCTCGGCCGGGCTTGCCGTAAGGGCCGCCGGCCACGGCCTCAAGGTCCTCTTCGTCCAGTTCTTCAAGGAAGACTCCGCGCCTTCGGGCGAAAAGGAGTTCTTCAGGAGAGAGGGGACCGGGATAGAGCTACTGAGGTCGAACTGC
>JACRCJ010000199.1 GCA_016219075.1 Deltaproteobacteria bacterium
GGCCCCGGAGTGGCTGTGGGACCGGGTCCCCCCGATACGCTTCAGAAAGAATGTCCCGGAGACATGGCTCAAGGTGACTATAACGGAGGGCAGAAACCGGCAGGTCCGCCGGATGACCGCGGCCGTCGGACACCCTGCGTTGAGGCTCATCCGCTTAAGCGTCGGCCCGTTGGAGCTTTCGGGGCTCAATCCCGGCGAATGGAAGGAGGTTTTGGTCCCCGCCGAGTTGACCGGACGGGCGGAGGGCAAGAAGGCGAGATAGAAAGTCAGCACGGGGCCCAAAGGACCTCTCCGGTCCAAGATATATGGTGAAAAGAACAGGGTGAGACTTGCTTCAATGAAACAGATCAATCCGGCCCTCTGCCAAAGAGCTTTTTACGCGTGGCCGGGCGTTTCTTGGGGGTAGGGTTCTGGCCTTTCTGCCTCTCCGCCCCCGGCGCTTCATTCGCTTAACCGCTTCGCAAGCTTTCCTCCCCGCTCGCGCCCAACGAGCGGTGTCCAATTTTACAGGACTCAATCTGGCACAGACTCGTTGGGTGGACGATCGGCTTTTAATTAGCCGTACGCCAGTACCCTCACCCTACGCCCCGCTGGTTTGTTAAAGACAAGGCAAAAAAAGTGTTCTTAATCGGCCGTACGCCAGTACCCGTACGCCAGCACGCTCGAAAAGCCCATAAAAACAGCCTCTTAACCTTTGATTACGCCACCATTAAATGAAAACGATAATCGTTTTCATTTAATGGGGTTTTGTGCTATACTTATATCAGGGAAGAAGGGGTACGAAGAGGAGGTGTTAACGATGCTACCGACATGGACAGATCTTACGATAATGATATACATGGTGCCGCTTGTAATTTCGGCTCTTGCCGTAATGATCTTTGGCGCGGCCGACAACCTTGCGTCTTATGCGGGTTTCCACTGTGACGAGTGCGGGGCCAAATTTGATGACGAATCCGCCCTTAACAGGCATATCAAAAAGACCAAGGAGGCAGAAGAGGTCAGGGTCCCCGAGTTCAAAGAGGTTGCCTAAGAGAGAATCGCGGGAAAGCGAAAAGTCGCTTTCCCGCGGCTACGCGTCATGACTTCCGTTAGAAGAAATAGTGTGTACCGTGTCTCAGGGATGGATGCAGGATAAAGGATGGAGTACTGTAATGTGAACTCTCCCCGGGCTTAAAACCCCGGGGACTTCGGATATTAAAGTAAAGGGCGGTAGCCGTTCAGGGGCTTATCCCGCACACCTCCGGGATAAGACCCTGAACGGTAGCCGGAACGCTTTTTTGCCCTCCGTGGCGTCTGAGAGAAGGATTGCGCGTTGTCAGGATGCCGGGAGTTTTTACTGAAAGAAGAAAGAAAGGGACAGCGGAGTTACTTCTCCGCCGTCCCTTTTATTTTTCAACTCCGCCCGGCGCGCTCTCACGGCGCTGACTTGCTCAGCTCGCGTAAAACTCCTTTATCATCTCGGCCATCTCCCAGAGTTTTTCCCTTATCTCATTTAAGCCGTCCGGGTCGAGGTAGACCGACTCCATTATGGCGGCCAGCCTCTTTTCAGCCGCCTCGTCAACTGTAGCGTCCTCTTTTCCTTTTAACGAGAGAATGTCCGCGAGATGGACTATCGAGGCTATGTCGCGGGCGGTCTTGCCGCCGTCGCACTTTTCCGGTTCGTGGTGGTGCTCTATGGCGAGCACGCATTCTTTGGGGAACCTGTACTTATCGACGAACCACGCCCCCACCCTGGAATGGTCGGCGCCGAAGGCGGCGGCCTCTTTCTCCGAAAGCCCGTCCTCGCTCGCATCCACTGCGACCCTCAGGTACTTCTCCCCGTGTATCTGGTAGAGTATCGCCCTGCCGAGGTCGTGGATGAGCCCGGCCAGAAACGCGTCCTCTTTTTTTACCAGGCCGGTCCTCTCGGCTATCAGGCCCGAGACGAGCGCGGACTCGAAAGAGTGCTGCCAGAGTTTCCTGAGGAACGCGAGGTCGCCGGAGGCGCACCTGAAGACAGAGACCGAGACCGCGAGGCTTCTGACCATATTGAACCCCAGGGTCGTCGCGGCGCCCGGTATGGATGAAATGTTTCTCCTGAAGCCGTAGAAGGCGGTGTTGGCTGTAGCCACTATCTTTGAAGAGAGCGCCTGGTCGTGCCGTATCACTTCGACGAGGTCGGAGACCGAGGCCCGTTCGTTGGCGACCACTTCGAGTACCTTTTTGAGTATAACCGGTATGGTGTATACCTTTAGTATAGACTCGACCGCAGCCCGCAGTTTCTCGCTCTCTCTTCCGTTAAGGCCGTCCGGCGTCATTCGCGTCACCTCTTGTATTTCTCCCGTTTTTTTCTTGTCTCTCGTCAAGGACCGGCAAAGAAGACCTCCGGGCCTTGATAAGGGCGAAGGCTCAGCCCTTCACCGCGCCTTTTTTCAAAGTTACTTCGCAGACCGCGTCGAGGAGCTCGCTGATCGCGAACGGCTTGGCGAGGTAGCGGCACCCGGTAAGCCTCAGGAACTCGGCCGTCTTCCCGCTCTCGATGTCGCCCGTCATGAATATCACGCGCCCGGCCAGGTGGGGCCTGGCATCGGCCATTTTCGTGAAGAATTCTATGCCGTCCATCCCGGGCATCTTTATGTCGAGGAGTATGAAGTCGTAGTCCTTCTCCATAATCCTCTCAAAGGCTTCCGTGCTGACCCGCACCGGGTCCACGGAGGCGACCCTGGGACGCACGGCCTCGCTTACTATGCGGAGCACCTCCTCGTCGTCGTCCACCATCAGTATCGACTTCTCACGGATGATCGAGTAGTCGTATTCGCGGCGTTTTCTGGCCCGCCTCTCGTCTATGACGGCCCCCTGGTGAGGGATCGACATCTGGAAGACCGTCCCCTTCCCCACGGAGCTCGTGACGGTGATCGAGCCTCCCATGCCCTCTATGATCTTGCGGCTCACGCTCAAGCCCAGGCCCGTGCCCTTGCCGACATCCTTCGTCGTAAAGAACGGGTCGAATATCCTGTCGATTATCTTCTCGGGTATGCCCGGGCCGTCGTCCGAGACCTCGACTATCGCCTCTTTGCCGGGCGCCAGCCTTGAGCGGATCGTAACGGTGGAGCCTGTCCCTGATTCCTCCATGGCGTCGCGCGCGTTCTGCAGGAGGTTTATCATGACCTGCTGGAACATGTTCCTGTTTATCTTCACGATCATGGGTTTTGGAAAGAGATCGAGCGCGGTTGAGACATTGACCATACGCAGCTGGTGCTTGAGTATCTCGAGGCTCTTCTCTATCACCGGGTTCAGGTCGGCGTTCTCAGTCTCGGTAGTCTGCTCCCTGGCGAATATCAGGAGGTCCTTGATGATGGTCTTGATGCGGAGCACCCCGTCCCTGACGCGCTTGAGCCTTCTGTGGCCGGACTCGTTCGTCTCGCCGTCAATGAGCTCGATATTGCAGAGTATCGCCTGCAGGGGGTTGTTTATCTCGTGCGCGACCCCGGCCGCCATCTCGCCGAGCGAGGCGAGCTTGCTCGACAGCATCATCCTTTTCTGCATCAGCCTCTCTTCGGTCACATCCTTGGCCACGATGATATAGCCGCCTTTCTCCAGAAGCGCACTTATGGAGAGCGTGAAGACCCGGTTTCGAGCGGTTTTTATCTCCTCGTGGCGCCCATTTTCCGGCAGAGCGGACTCCCTTATCCTTTTGACGCACCGCGTGAACTCGCAGTCGCAGCCGGCAAATACCCAGCGTTCGGCGCCCGCTTGCTCGAAGCCCGCTCCTTCGCAGTCGCAAAGGTCCCGGACCATCTCAAGGCCCTTCGGGTTTACGGCGTTACAGACGCCGTTCCCGTCGATTATATAGACGCCCTCCGACATGTTCATAAGGATGTCGGCGAGTTTTTTCTCCTCGGCGAACATGTGGGTCAAAAGCCCCTCAAGGACCGCATTTGCGTGCTCCGCCATCGCTTCGACGACCGGCGTATCCTCAAATGGGTCTTTCTCCGCGTAGGAGACTATGGTTATAACGCCGGCGGGGCTGCCCATGTATTTAAGTTCAAGATCCCGCCTGTGGACCTGGGCGCTCTTTCGGGCCCCGTCGTACCTGTCCATCAGGTACGAGAGCCCCATGGCCCTGAGACCCTCCTCTACGGAGCAGCGGCACGACCCCGTGACCTTCTTCGAGAACGCGGCCGTGAACTCATCGGTTTGCGCCTTGTCCATGCCGCCCTTTACATAGACCCTCCCCTCGAGGTGGTTCTCATGGCAGACAAAGTACGCCCCCGCGTCGAAGTCCACGGCGGTCTTGAGGATATTGAAAAAATGCGTCATCAGGGTCTGTATGTCGAATACAGCCGAGATGGCCCGGGCGAAGTTGTAGAGCACGGGCAGATGCGTCTCGTTAAGACCTTTTCCGTTAGTCGTCATAAGATAATATTTCTTCCGGGGTGCCGGTAAATTTCACAGGATGATGGCTAAACCGGCCAGAAAGACCGCCTCTCCAATTAGACTCCAGACCTTTATTTCGTCCATTCTCTCAAAAAATTAAACTTTTAAAACAATTTCTCCAAGACCCCTACTTTCGGACAGGTGCGGGCGTAGGGTGCAGGGATGAGAAAAATACCCTCCATCAGGCTGATTTCCCCTAAAGTTTTTCTTCAACGCACCGAAAAAGACTTATTGTTCCTCATTCATTGGCTCCGGATGCGGCAGAGCCTCCAATCCCGCGACTTTTGAGCCGTCTTCATTTGCAAGCGCTAATAAACCGCCCCGCCGCAATTCTTCGGGGTATTCGAAGGAAATATCGTTAGTCAGCCTACGCGGCAAGCCGCGCTTAATTAAACCCCGACAGGGGATTAAAATAGATACTGTAGGAAAAAAAACCATGTTCCCTATAATCGGCCTGGTGATAGTCTTCGGCTCCATCATTGCGGGCTACCTTCTTGAGCACGGAAACCTCCATGTACTTATCCAGCCCGCTGAACTCGTTATCCTCGGCGGGGCGGCGGTCGGCTCTCTGGTGATAACATGCCCACCGAAGCTACTTTTCAAGATCTTGAGGTCCCTTCCGACCGTACTCAAGGGCGGCGCCACCAAAGAGGCGCATATCTCGCTTATGAGCCTTCTGTACAGCATCTTCACCAAGACAAGGAAAGACGGCATCCTGGCGATTGAAAAAGACATAGAGGCCCCGGGCAAAAGCCCGCTTTTCAAGGGATACCCCGCTATATTGAAGAACCACCATCTGGTCGACTTCATCTGCGACAACTTAAGGGTCTTCGTCCTGGGGGTAAACGCCACGGAGATGGAAGATATGATGGACCTTGAGATGGACGCGCACCACCAGGAGGCCGACCTCGCCCCCTCGGTCATAACCAAGATCGCCGACTCTCTTCCGGGTTTCGGAATCGTAGCGGCCGTCCTCGGAGTCGTCATAACGATGGGCAAGATGAGCGAGTCTCCGGAGGTCATAGGCCACAGCGTGGCCGCCGCGCTCGTCGGGACCTTCCTCGGAATACTTCTCTGCTACGGGTTTTTGGGCCCCATAGGCAGCAACCTTGAGCACAGGGCCAGGGAAGACTCCAAGCTTCTGGAGTCCGCCAAGGTCGGCATACTCTCGTTTGCCAGGGGCGCGGCCCCCCAGATAGCGGTAGAGTCGGCCAGACGGGTGCTCTTCAGCGACACGAAACCTTCGTTCAAGGAACTTGAGACTGCGCTCCGTAAAAAGAGGGCATAGGCGGACTTTCCGATGAGCAGTCAGATAAACTCAAACACGGCGGCGGACAACCCGCCGGAGGCGCAGGCGCAAAAACCCGCGCAACAGGCCCCTCCCCAGCAGCAACCGGGCAAGGGCGCAACCGTTATCATCAAAAAGAAGATAAAGGGGAGGCACAAGGGCGGCCATCACGGAGGCGCTTGGAAGGTGGCCTACGCCGACTTCGTCACGGCGATGATGGCCCTTTTCATGGTCCTGTGGCTCGTGGCGGTCATGTCCATAGACTCGAAGAAAGCCATATCCGAGTACTTCAGGAGCTATACCATATTCAAGGGCACCGAGGCCGGAGGGGGCAAGGGCGTATCCGTCATGAAGGGCAACCCCGTGATGCTCAGCGCCGAGTCCGGCGGCGAAGGGGCCAAGTCGTCAAACGCGGCGAAGACGGTCGCCATAGAGCTCGAAAAGATAATAGACACGAAGCTCACGGACCTTAAAAGACAGGTCCTCATATTCACCACCGACGACGGCGTGAGGATCGAGATGATCGACGGCGAAAGCGACCCGATGTTCGAGTCCGGGAAAAACAACCTCCTCAAAAACGGCCAGAAGATCATCGAGGTCCTCTCCTCGGCCTTCAAGGGCATCCCTTACAACATCACCATAGAAGGCCACACCGACAGCTACAAGTACCCGGCCGAGAACTACACGAACTGGGAGCTTGCCGCCGACAGGGCGAACTCCGCCAGGAGAGAGCTGATAAAAAACGGCCTCGACCCGGCGCGCATAACCAAGGTGACGAGTTTCGCAGACGCCGTGCCGCTTAAGCCTGAGAACAAATACGACCCCGCCAACAGAAGGGTCTCCATCCTCATAGAGACAAACCAGGGCAAGCTCTGACATAATCGCAGAAAAAGTCCTCAGTCGTCATTGCGAA
>JACRCJ010000029.1 GCA_016219075.1 Deltaproteobacteria bacterium
ATGGGCGTATGGACATAGGATATATGGAGAGCGCCCGGAGGCGGTATCACGCCCTTTGCCACGCAGTGCGAGCTTGAGAGCACGAGGTCGTAACCGCTTAAGTCAAAGCCCTCTATGGCCATCGGGAAAAGGGGGAGCATCGTCCTGTATCTTTTCCTTGCCAGCGGGAGCTTCTGGACAAACGAAGTGTGTATCCTCCTCTTCTCGATCACGCCGGAGACCGAGCCGGGTATGTGCAGTAAGGTATACAGGTCGGCCTCCGGGAATATCTCGCAGAAGACCTCGAGGACCTTCTCCCCTCCGCGCATCCCGGTAAGCCAGTCGTGTACCAGAGCCACCTTCACCTGTTGAGCGCCTCTTCGTATACCTTCAAAGTCTTCTCCGCCGCCGTCTGCCAGCTGAACTTTTTTACCCTCATAAGACCTTTTTCCTTAAGTTCCGACCGAAGGGCCGGGCTTGCCAGGACCTTCTCTATCCCGTCTTTTATCGAGGCGATGTCCGCAGGGTCGACCAGTACCCCGGCGTCCCCGACGACCTCCGGGAGCGAGGTGGCGTTAGATGAGACTACGGGAGTGCCGCACGCCATCGACTCAAGCGGCGGGAGCCCGAATCCTTCGCTGAGCGATGGGAACGCAAATACCGTAGCACCCGAATAAAGGGCCGGCAGGTCGTTTTCGGGGACTGCTCCGATGAACAAGACCCTCCCCTCAAGCCCTTTTTCATTTACGGCGTTATACAGGTCGGCTCTCCTCGGGTCGATCTTGCCTGTAAGAACGAGCTGATGGTCCTTGTTCTTCAAGGCGGAGAATGCCTGAACGAGGCGCATCAGGTTCTTTCTCGGCTGGTGGTTCCCCGCATAAAAGATGTAGCCGCCCCTTATGCCGTATTTTGAAAGGACGGCGGCCTGCCTTTCAATCGCTATCGGTCTGTATAGACTGCTTACTCCGTTATGTATTACCGTTACCTTCTCCGGGCCGACACCAAGGTGCTCTAGAAGCTCTGACTTAGTGAACTCCGAGACCGTGATAATCTTTCGCGCGATTTTCACCGCCTTTTTGAACATGAACCTTGCGTAAAGATAAGCCGCCAGGTTAGGGCATGCGTCCCGGTTTAAATAATAGATTAAATCGTGGATGGTAGCAATAACCGGTTTGCTGTTCACGAGCGGCATGTTGAAGGACGGATAATGCAGCAGATCCGGGCCGCTCCTGTTCATCTCCATGGGGAGCAGTACCTGCTCCTTTATCGAATACACCGGGATGATGACCCTGGTCTTGAATACCTTGAGGTTTTCAACTGCGGGTATCTCCGCTTCGTCACCACCGTTTACTGTTATGGAGTATCTGTTTTTCCCGTCGATTTTTGCGAGGTTTTCAACCAGGTTCTGGATATATCTTCCGATCCCGGTATAGCTTATCATCCGGGCATCTATGGTTATCCTCAAAAGTCTTTCTCCGTTCAGGTGTCAGGGTCCGGGGTCAGGGGAGTATGGTCTAACAGGGTGTTGAAAAAGTCCGTCCATGGCTTTTTCAACTGAGATTTGGCCTTCGTAGCTCCGTCCAAATCTCACAAATTGCTCGACTTTTTTGGTCTCGCAATTGCACTCCCTTTTGGTCGTGGCTGGCAAGGAAGATTTTCATTTGTATAGCTCGCCTTATCACTTCGTGAGCCAACGAGCACCCAGTGGCAATACAACCATGGATTGCCGGGGGACCCGCCCGTAGGGTGGGTCGGGCTGTTTTTCAACAGCCTGCCAACATTATATTTTTTTTAAAGAGTTGCGTCAATCCTTTACTTTTCCCCTGCCCTGAGCTTCCATTTGGGGAATACCCTTCCGCGCACGAACCCGGCCATAGGGGCCGCGTGTACAGAGTGTATCATCACATAGGGCCCTACCCTGTAGACCGTAAACCCGTCACCTGCCAGGCGTGTCTCTTTTATCTCGACATAGTTGTCGAATGTTATAAACCAGTCCGGGTCTTTCTCGATAGCCTCCTGAACCAGGTAATCAGTCCAGTCCCACTTTTTTCGTCCCTCGACGAACGCCCCCCATATCCCGTGGATGTACTCCCCTTTGGCCTCTCTATTGAGTATCGAGATTACCCTGCTGTCGTCGCCGTAGCCGAAGCCGTAGACTCCGAGGTTCTTATGGAATGAAACGGCTGTGGCAAAGGCGTTGAAGAACAGAAACTGTGCCGCTATTACCGCGAACATCACCCCTGTAAAACGGAACCTCCCCCTTAAAGCACCGCCTACCCGGTCAAAGAGGGTCTTAAGACCGGGCCCGGAATATACCGCGAGCGTTCCGGCAAGGGCCATCGGGTACTGCGTGACCCCTCCGTCAACAATGAAGCCGTGTATGAGGCTTATTACTGCTACCTGAGACACGGCAAGGAGAACTAACCCCCTGTCCAGACGGAAGGCCGCGACGGACCCCGCGAGTATCAGAATGTTGAGTACCGAGAACTCAAGCCAGCCCCTTATAAGCGGGTAGAATACCCCTCCCGACACCGTTGCCCTGATGTTGCCGGGCGCCGAGCCCGCCGACAGGTACCTCCACGGGCCGTACGAGTGGCCCGACAGGACGGCATAGGCCAGAAGAACGGCAGTTGGAAGCACACCGCCAAGGACGAAGCGCGGGAGCGCCTTTTTATCCCTCAGGTATAGATAAAGGATGAGAAACGGGTAGACCCCGGCCCAGTACTCCCTTGCCAGAAGGGCACAGACGGCAAAGAAGCCTGAGGCGAAAAACCTCTCTTCATGGATAAGGTAGATTGCCGAGAGAAAGAAAAAGACGCCGTACTGGTCGAGGTAGTACCTCCCCCCGAACCTTAAGACCTGAAATGAGCAGATGAAAAGGAGGGCGCTTATCAGCGCCTCTCCGTCAGCCGCCTTCTTTCTGCATATAAGGAATATGAGGACGGAGGAGCCGATGGTGAAAAACGAGGAAACCACCCTCGCCGTGAACAGGTGCGAAGAGACCTTTAGAAAGGGCGCCACGATGTAGAACGCCAGAGGCATGTGCCACGAAAATACCGAGTTGCCGGAGGTCTCGCTTACCGGACCGAGCCCCAGGGAGATGTTTCTGGCGACCTCCCAGTAGATGACCTCGTCGGAGTGGAGCCTCTCGAAAAAGGCCGGCAGGGTCACGAAGACGAGCCCCGCGCCTATTATCAGGAGAAGCGGTCTTTTCATGGCGTACTCCTGTTGAGTTTTTAATCTCTCACAATGGGATATAAAATCCCTCGCCTTGCAGGCGAAAACTTCAGTATTATTTCAGTGCTGCTTAGCACCACATCAGTCCTTGAACCCAAGCCGCCGGGAGGTTGAGATGTTGTCATTGCGAATTCTATGACCTTGTCAAGCATTACACAGGAGCGTTGGGTTCAGCGATTTAAAGTTTTTGATAAACGGCGTGCCGGACTGTAAGACGGCTGTTATTATCTTGAGCAGTCTATTTGCGATGTTGTTAAGCA
>JACRCJ010000216.1 GCA_016219075.1 Deltaproteobacteria bacterium
GAAAAAGGCCGAGGAGGCCCCGAAAGACGCCCTCTCGACGGATGTCGTCTCGGCGCTCGACAACCTCGGTTATAAAAACATCCAGTCCGTTGAGGCCGTAAAAAAGGCCCGCGCGAGCCAGAGGCCGGACTGGGGTTTCGAAGACCTCTTTAAAGAGGCGTTGAAGTTCCTCTCGAAAAAGTAATGGCGTAGCGTTCCCGCGGGGTCAGGCATGATGGACGAAAGAGACATAGCTCCGGTGAAACTTGAAGAGGATGAGGGCATAGAGGCCACTTTAAGGCCCCGGCTCATCGACGACTTCGTCGGGCAGGAGAAGCTCAAGGAAAACCTCAAGATATTCGTGGAGGCCGCCAGGGCAAGGGGTGAAGCGCTTGACCATGTCCTTTTCTACGGCCCGCCGGGGCTCGGAAAGACCACCATGGCCAACATCATCGCCAACGAGCTCGGGAGCCAGATAAAGGCGACTTCCGGCCCTGTCATAGACAAGGCCGGGGACCTGGCCGCTATTTTAACCAACCTTGAGTCAAAGGATGTATTCTTCATAGACGAGATACACAGGCTTTCAAGCGCCATCGAGGAGATACTTTACCCTGCGATGGAGGACTACCACATAGACATAATGATAGGGCAGGGGCCTTCGGCGCGCTCTGTAAAGCTCGATATACCGAAGTTCACTCTCATCGGAGCCACAACAAGGGCCGGGCTTCTGACCTCCCCCCTCCGTGACCGTTTCGGCGTGATACTGCGCTTCGACTTCTACACCCCGGATGAGATACGGACCATAGTGACCCGCTCGGCCTCGATACTTTCCATAGAGATAACCCCGGACGGGGCCTCCGAGATAGCCGGCAGGTCCAGGGGCACGCCGAGGGTAGCCAACCGCCTCTTAAGAAGGGTCAGGGACTACGCCGAGGTCAAGGCCAAAGGGGTCATAACGAGGGATGTGGCCTCAAAGGCGTTGGCGATGCTCGAGATAGACGAGAAGGGCTTTGACAAGATGGACAGGCGCATCCTTCTGACCATCATAGACAAGTTCGGGGGAGGCCCCGTAGGCATTGAGTCGATAGCCTCGGCGCTCCATGAGGAGAGGGACGCGATAGAGGACCTCTACGAGCCGTATCTCATACAGGAAGGGTATCTCAACAGGACCCCGAGGGGCAGGGTCGCAACGGCTATCGCCTACGGCCATGTCGGCAGGCCCTTTAAGAGAGCCGGCGGCGAGGGTCAGGAAAAACTCTTTTAAACGCATTTGTTCATTGATTTTTCAAGGAATTCGGATAGACTTTAAGTAAGATGGAACCCAGGGTAAAAACATCCGGCGCTCGAAGCCCAAGGATGCTCGTCCACATGTGCTGCGGGCCATGCTCGATCATCCCCCTGAAGTCGGCCCTTAAAGACCGCTACGACATCCGGGGTTTCTTCCATAACCCCAACATACACCCCTACTCGGAGTTCCAGAAAAGGCTCTCGGCAGTCAAGACCCTCGCCGGATACCTTTCCATAGAGATCATATGCGACGAAGAGTACAGGCCCACGGCCTTTGTCAAGGGGATGAAGGCGTCAATACCCGGCTCCCCCAAGTTCCCGCCCAAGGACTCAAGGTGCTCCTTCTGCTACTCCACACGGCTTGAGGAGACCGCCAGAACGGCATCACTTAACGGCTTTGACTCCTTCAGCTCCTCGCTCCTCTACAGCAGGTACCAGGACCATGAGGAGGTCAAAAGGCTCGGTGTTGACCTCGGGAAAAAATACGGCATACTCTTTTATTATGAGGACTTCAGAGAGGGCTGGCAGGATGGTATTGACGCGTCAAAGGAGATGGGGCTATACAGGCAGAAGTACTGCGGGTGCGCATACAGCAGGATAGAGAGATACGCCGGTGAACCCCCGCAGGGCTAAAAACCCCAGGGCTTTCAGAACGCTAAAAAATGAACCTCCCCGGAGCTTTTCTCCGGAGTATCTGAAAACAACCTATGTTATTAGATGTTTTGTATTGTTTTTAACAAAACACCAGGGGCATTGCGTAGCGAGCATAAAGGAGAGCGAGCGAGCAAGCCTCTGTATTTATTGCGCGCGAGCTTGACAGCGAGCCGAGC
>JACRCJ010000198.1 GCA_016219075.1 Deltaproteobacteria bacterium
CCCCGCAAGGCCGAGAGGGCGAAACTCAGGGTCAAGAGGATATTCAAGCGTCTTGAGATCAAGAGGGCCGACCTTAAGGAGCTGGCCAGGAGCGTAAAGGTCCACGATTTCAACATGTGGGAGGCCAAGCAGAGGCTTATCGAGGCCAACCTGAGGCTTGTGGTCTCCATCGCCAAGAGGTATGTGAACCTCGGGCTCAAGTTCTCGGACCTTATCCAGGAAGGCAATATCGGCCTCATGAAGGCCGTTGACAAGTTCGACTACAAGAAGGGCTACAAGTTCTCGACCTACGCCACATGGTGGATCCGTCAGGCCATCACAAGGTCGATAGCCGACCACGGCAGGACGATCAGGATCCCCGTGCACATGATAGAGACCATCAACAGGCTCCTCCAGACCTCCCGCCAGCTCTTGAAGGAACTCGGCAGGGAGCCGTACCCCGAAGAGATAGCCGAGAGGATGGACATACCTATCGCCAAGGTAAGGCGGATCTTGAGGCTGATGAAGCAGACCTTGAGCCTTGAGACCCCGATCGGCGACGACGAGGAGAGCTCGCTCGGTGATTTCATAGAGGACGAGAAGAGCCCTTCGCCCTCCGACGCCGCGATAGAAAAGGACCTCTCGGACCAGACGAACCTGGTCCTTGAGAGCCTCACCCCAAGGGAAGAGAAGGTGCTGAGGATGCGCTTCGGCATAGGAGAGAAGCAGGACTACACGCTCGAAGAGGTGGGTAAAGTGCTCGGCGTGACCAGAGAGAGGGTCAGGCAGATCGAGGCAAAGGCCATCAGAAGGCTCAGGCACCCCACAAGGGCCAAGCTCCTGAAGGGCTTCAGCGAAGGCTAAACGGCGGACAAAAAAACGAAGTTCAACCATTGAAGGGACCTCCTTGGATTTTCAAAGGGAGGTCCCTTTTTTTTCGGCTTACGGCATTACCCTCCACCATCGCTTTCCAAAAGGCGGATATGAGCATTGTATCGCTGATAAAAAAGAGTCTCAGGGCGAAGTTCACCCTCGTGCTCTTCGCGGTGGGCCTGGTGCCCATAGTCTCAAGCGGCCTTTTTTACTATCACGCCGCGAAGGACGCCCTCTTTCAGAATGTCTTCAAGGAGCTCAAGTGGACCCTGGGCGAGGTGTCGCATCAGGTCGAGACCCACTTCACAGACGCCGGCAAGGACCTCCTTATCGCCTCCAAGAACACGGCCTTTACGATGTACTTCCTCGATCCTGACAGGCGCGGGTACTGGGTCTCGGAGCAGGAGAGGACTTTAAAGCACCTGAGGGGGATATACCCGGACATAATAGACGAGGCCTGCTACATAGAGGCGTCGGGCAAGGAGGTCTCAAGGATAGTCCTTGACAGGGTCACGCCGCACGCAGAACTCTCCTCGAGCGAAGAACGCGCGGTATTCTTCGCGCGCTCCTTCGAGATGGACGAAGGGGAGGTATTTCAGGGCAGGCCTACGATCTCCGAGGACACCAAAAGGTGGGTCACCCCCAACGCCACGCCGATAGTTGTGGCCGGAAAGAAGGTGGCGATCCTTCACTTCGAGGTGAACATGAGATATTTTCAGAGGCTCCTGAAGCGGGCGATAAACCCGGACAGGGGCTACGGCTTCATCCTGAACGACTCAGGGGAGTTCATGGCCAATACGGTGATGGATATCGGCGAGAGCGCCCCGTTCCCGAAAGCTATCACGGAAAAGACCCCGGAAGGGCTTAAAAAGATATACAAGAGGATGATGAACGGAGAAAACGGCATAGAGGAGTTCGTCTCCGGCAACGATGTCTACTACGCGATATTCAGGCCCGTTGAGACCGGCTACATCAAGGGGCACAACGAGAACAGGTGGGCGATAGCGTATGTGCTGCCCGGCGACAAGGTCTATGTGGAGCTGTCGTTCCTGAGGCACGAGATGATAGCCGTGGCGCTCACCACGGCGCTGATACTTGTTCTGGCCTATGCGATAGGCAACTACTTCACCAGGCCCATAAGGGAGCTTGCCGCGGCCACCCACAGTGTCGCCGCCGGAGAGATGCCCAGGCTTGATGTGACAAGGAACGACGAGATAGGGGACCTCTCCGGCTCGTTCAACCTTATGGTGGAGGCGATAAAAAAGCGCGATTCGGAACTGAGGGAGCTTGCGAGGACCGACGGGCTCACCGGGCTCTATAACAACAAGCACTTCAAGACCGAGCTCGATAAGGAGGTCAAAAGCGCGCTCAGGTTCGGCCGCCCCCTCTCGTTAATCATGGCGGACCTTGACGCCTTCAAGAACTACAACGACGTCAACGGGCATCTCCAGGGTGACGCGGCGCTTAAACGGGTGGCGGACCTTATCATGGAGTGCTGCAGGGATGTGGACATCGTTGCCAGGTACGGGGGAGAGGAGTTCGCGGTGCTCTTGAGAGAGTGCAAGCTTGAAGCGGCCGTAAAGGTGGCGGAGAGGATCAGGAAGAGGATAGAGGGCGAGGTCTTCCCGAACGAGGAGATGCAGCCGGGCGGCGAGTTCACCCTGAGCATCGGCGTAAGCGAGGCGGACAGGGAGGTCCTCACGGGCGAAGAGCTGATAGAGACAGCCGACAAGGCGCTCTACAGGGCAAAGGAGATGGGCGGGAACAGGATATCGATCGGCAGGAAAGAGGTCTGAGTGGCTCTTGAGAAATTCTCCACGCAACCATGGAGGGCCGGGCTCCCGTTCCGCTCTTCCGACGCGACGGGAAGCGGGGAGGGTGAAAAGAAAATATTTGCAGCGTCTGTGCGGTAGAATTTTTTCCGCGTGGCCGTGCGGTTCTTGGGGGCAGGATTCTGGCCGCTTTCCGCCTCTCCGCGTGGGTTTGTTAAAGACAAGGCAAAAAGGGTGTTCCTAATTAGCCGTACGCCAGTACCTCCCCGCTCGCGCCCACCGTGCGGTGTCCAATTTCACAAGACCTCGTTTGGCGTACATATAGTTTACAGTTATAGAACCCGCTCTTAATTCGCCGTGCGCCAGCACCCCTGCGCCACGCCGGGGTTTGTTAAAGACAAGACAAAACTAAACAGGTTGTATTTAACCCGCCGTACGCCAGTACCCGTGCGCCAGCACCCCCACGCCCCGCAGGGGCTTGTAAAGTCAATAAAACCGTAAAAAGCCCTATGGCCCGGTAAAACACCAGAATATCGACAAACCCCCGTTTAATGGACAAAAAGACCTTGCAGGCGCATATTCCTAAAAAAGTGCTATAATATTAGTATGATATTAATCCCCTGTTGGGGTTTAATTCCACGCGGCTTGCCGCGTAGGCTGACTAACGATATTTCCTTCGAATACGCCGCTACTTGCGGCGGGGCGGTTTATTAGGTTACAAGGAGGTGAATTATATGGCACTCTCAACAAAAATGTTCGATTGGAAGGATAAAGAGATCAGGCACGCCGACGAGATTTATATTGCGGTCGTGACCGCTCTTACCCTTGTCATGCTTGTAGGCGCTGTGATTCTCGGGTTCTGGATCTAAACCTTGGGCGGGTTCAGGGTTGCACCCTGAACCCGTTAATTCGTATTGGCAACACGCCTGCGAGTAGCGAAAATTAAAGACCACGGTGAGACCTTTCTGAAATCCTTATCAAAGGCATGGGCCTCTCCCGCGAATGAATTAATGCGGGTTCAGGGTTGCAAACTTGAGCCAGCTAAAAGGCGATCCCCGTGGGTGGGTTCAGGGTTGCACCCTGAACCCTGATATTTGTTGGTGATTGACCGATTGGAGAGGACTTAATTAGGCCACAGGAGAACAGGATGTTTTTCCGGGCAGACCTCTTTACCGAAAAACATCCGGCACGCGACCCTCACTCCAGCGCTTCCGTAAAGACCCTTTCAAGCTCCTCTATGGTCACGCCTTCAACGAGTACCCGCTTCTCCCTTGATTTTAAGCCGGAGTCGATGGAGACGGAGCTTTTTCTGACCCCGGTCAGCTCCGAGAGGAACTCGACGAGGGCCTTGTTGGCCGAGCCCTCGACGGGCGGGGCCGTAAGCCTCACTTTAAGCGAGCCGCCCTGGACTCCAACGATAGAGTTCTTCGACGACCGGGGCTGAAGCCGCACGCGCAGAAATACCCCTTTCGGGGTCTCTTCAATAAACGGGAATTTCTTTTGGGAGGAGGCGTCCATCGCGTGCCGGCCTTTGCTCATCAGGACCGCCCTGCGGGAATATTTATTTTTAACGCTCTGAAAACACCGGGGTTTTCAGCCCCGGGAGGGTTCATTTGGAGAAGAACTTGAGCTTCTCGGACTCCTCGTCGGCTCTCCTTGCGTCGTCCTCTTCCATGAGAAGCGTCGTTGAATGGTAGTCAATAAGGGCCTTGATCTTTGTCTCCAGCTCTATCCTCTGTTTCTTGAGCCTGTGGATCTCCTCCTGCACCTGGGTGGCCCTGGAGTGCGCCTGCCTGACTATCTCGTCGCCCTGGAGCCGCGCCTCGGCCACTATGAGCTCGGCCTCTTTTTTGGCGTTGTTCTTCAGGTCCTCCACCATCCTCTGCGCCGAGGTGATCGTCTCCTTGAGGATGTTCTCGTTTGCCATGTGTTCGGCGAGCCTCTCCGAGGCCTCTCTCAATTTGTCCTCAAGACGGTTTGTCTCGCGTGTCGCCTCTTCAATGGCGTCGGCGGCCATCTCGAGTATCGAGTCGGTCTCTCTTACATCGTAGCCCCTGATCGATTTCTTGATCTGGTGGCTCCTGATCTCCAAAGCGGTGATCTTCATATCCCACCTCCGGTCTTAAGCCTGAAAGCCATGTCGATGAGCGTGGCGATGATAAACCTCTTGATGAATATTATGGCAAGAACGGCTATGATCGGCGAGAGGTCCAGTCCGCCCATCATCGGGAGCAGCCGTCTGATCCTTCCGAGCACGGGTTCCGTGGCCTGGTAAAGAAACCTTACTATCGGGTTGTAGGGGTCCGGGTTTACCCACGAGATCAGGGCGCGGACGATGAGTATCCAGAAGTAGACCGTAAGCCCGATGTCGAGTATTTGGGCGAGCGCGTCGAGCAGGTTTGCGAATACGAACATCTTCAGTTCTCCTGTGAAAAAGCGGCCCGTGAAAACGCGTCTTCATTGGCGGCGGTTTTTATTTTTAACGCTCTGAAACCCCCGGGTCTTCAATCCCGGGGAGGGTTCATTTTATCTCTGCGGCGTTTAATGCGCCAAAGCCGGTACATCGAGCTGCTTTAAAGAGTTTACCGCCATATGCTCCCCGCGGCAAGGCCGGCGGACGGTTTCATTCGATTAATAAAAAACAATACCATACTTATCGGATTAGTAAAGCCGGAATTTAGGGAAAAGGCCGTTTTAATCACAAAATTCCCTGTAGCTTGCTACAGGGTTTCCTTGTAAAATCCTCCCCCTTGATGGGGGAGGGTAGGGTGGGGGTGAAAAAATGTTTTCACCCTCCCCGCTTCCCGTTGCATCGGAAGAGCGCAACGGGAGCCC
>JACRCJ010000200.1 GCA_016219075.1 Deltaproteobacteria bacterium
GAACAACATATATTTGCCGCATCTTGTAACGATAGAAGACATCTACGAAGAGGCCCCGGACGTAAGGAGCTACAGGCTCGTCTTCAAGGACAGGGCATTAAGAGAGTCCTTCGACTTCAAGGCCGGCCAGTTCGGGCTCTATTCGGCCTTCGGTCTGGGGGAATCGACCTTCTGCATAGCCTCTTCGCCGACCCGGAAAGGCTACATCCAGTGCACCTTCAGGAAGTCGGGAAGGGTCACAACGGGCCTGGCCGACCTCTCGATAGGCGACACCATGGGGTTCAGGGGGCCGTACGGCAACTCCTTTCCGATAGAGGAGTGGAAGGGCAGGGACATCGTCTTCATCGCCGGAGGCATAGGGCTTCCGCCGGTGCGCTCCGTGATATGGAATGTGCTCGACAGGCGTGAGGACTTCGGCAAGATTACTGTCGTCTACGGCGCCAAGACCGTCTCGGACCTCGTCTACAAGACGGAGCTAAAGCACTGGGAGGACAGAGGGGACGTCAGGGTAGTCCAGACCGTGGACCCGGGCGGACAGACCCCGGACTGGCAGGGCAAGGTAGGCTTTGTACCGACGGTCCTTGAAGAGGCCGCGCCCTCGGCTGCTAACGCCGTGGCCGTCACCTGCGGCCCCCCGATAATGATAAAGTTCGTCCTCAACACCCTTGTGAAGCTCGGGTTCAACGAGAACGACGTCTACACGACCCTTGAGAACAAGATGAAGTGCGGCGTGGGGAAATGCGGCAGGTGCAATGTCGGGGAGATCTACATATGCAAGGAAGGCCCCGTCTACACGGCCGCCGAAGTAAAGAAGATGCATAATGATTTTTAGAAATCATAGCGTTTCATTAATCACAAAATTCCCTGTAGCTTGCTACAGGGTTTCCTTGTAAAATCCTCCCCCTCGATGGGGGAGGGAAGGGTGGGGGTGAAAACAGGTTTTCACCCTCCCCTCAGTCCCCTCCCATCAAGGGAGGGGAGGCTTAAGGAGATACCCCTCCACTAATATGGAGTATTATTATGAATACAAGAAATTTGGAAATCCACAGGTTAAAGACTGAAGGTGTGTGCACTACGACAGAATTAGCAAAAATATTTAAAGTTACTCCACAGAGGATTTCGACTATTTGTGATGAAGTTGAACATGAGAAAAAAATGACAGGTAACTCTTATTTTCTTATGGAATTGCCAATAAATATACGTTGTGAGCTAAGAAGGAAATATAACGGTGAATCAAATGCTACTATTAAAAATGTTGCAGAACTTAATCCGTTAGAGCTCAGAAGAATTAAAGGTATTGGGGAAAAAAATCTTAAGAAAACAAAAGATGTCTTACTTCAATATAAGGTTAACCATCTTATGCACGAAAATTGGGGGAAAATATAAATTAAAAAAGATACCCTCTTTCCTCTAAGCGCAACGAAAACTCAACGACCAACCGAGCCCCTTCGCTACGCTCAGGATGACAATGACAATCTGTTTCAAGGAGCATGTCCATGGCAAACGATAAGAAAAAGATACTGAAACCCCTGGCAACCGGCGACAAGACCATACCGCCGGAAGGCGCAAAGATGATACCCATATACATCATGGGCAGGGAGTACACGGTCCCCGAGACGCTCACGATCATGAAGGCCGTGGAGTACGCCGGCTATTCATACGTGCGCGGCTGCGGCTGCCGCGGCGGCATATGCGGCGCCTGCGGGACATTCTACCGCTTCCTCGGCGACTACAGGCTGAAATCAGGCCTCGCCTGCCAGACCGTGGCCGAGGCGAACATGGTGATAATGCAGCTGCCGTTCTTCCCGGCCAACAGGCCCGGGTACGACCTTGAGAACTTCTCCGGCACCCCTCACGAGGAACTGAGGAGCCTGTATCCTGAGGTATTCAAGTGCGTGGGCTGCGGCACCTGCACCCGGACCTGCCCGATGGACATAGACGTCATGGACTACATAGCCCTCATGAAGAGGGGGGACCTTAAAGGCGCGGCCCTGAAGAGCTTCGACTGCGTCATGTGCGGCCTGTGCGCGTCAAGGTGCCCGGCCCAGATATCCCAGTACATGGCCGCGATGTTCGTAAGAAGGGTGTACGGCAGGTACCTCCTGCCCAAGGCCGGTCACCTTGAGAAGAGGGTCGAGGACGTAAAGAGCGGCAAGTACGAGAAGATGCTCAAAGAGCTTAACGCCATGAAACAGGAAGATGTCAAGAAGCTCTATGTCGAAAGGGAGCGCGAGCCCGACATGGCTGAGTCCGGCAAGTGGATGCCCAAGGACACGACGCACCTGTAAGGTCGATATGGAGAAGGTCTGAGCGGTCTTTAAGGACCGGGGCTTAAGGTTAAGACCGTCATAAAACGGGAATAAGGTCAACCGGTCGGTAAAACTGGAGGAAAGATGAGCGGATATACCACAGCTTTGAAAGAGCTGATAAAGAAGGTGGAGGCCACGAGGGCCGCCAGGGTCGAAAAGGCCAAAAAAGGCGAGCACTTCCCCGCCCTGACCATGGAGCAGAGGCAGGAGTGGCTCAAGAAATACCACCCCGACTACAAGATGGACGGAAGGCGCGCCGTAAAGGTGGGCCCCAACAAGGGCGCAGTGCTCCCCGAAGAGGTGGCCGCGCTCCTTGAGTCCAAGAGCAGGCTCAACGTAAAGGCCCTGGACCTCGCAAGGACGGACTACACTACCGACCTTCTGGTCATAGGGGCCGGAGGGGCGGGGACCGCCGCGGCGCTTGTGGCCCAGGAGGCCGGGCTCAAGGTGCTGGTTGCGACGAAGCTCCGCCACGGGGACTCGAACACCGTCATGGCCGAGGGCGGCATACAGGCCGCCGACCAGGAGGGCGACTCGCCGTACTTCCATTACCTCGACGTGATAGGCGGCGGGCACTTTTCAAACCAGCCCGCTCTCGTAGCGGCACTCACGAACGACGCCCCTTTGATCATCCACTGGCTTGAGTCGATGGGCATGATGTTCGACAAGCAGCCCGACGGCAGGATGAAGGTCAGGCACGGCGGCGGCACATGCAGGAAGAGGATGCACTCCGCCGGGGACATGACCGGGGCCGAGATAATGAGGGTCGTAAGGGACGAGGCGCGGAACCGCGCCAACGACATAAAGATGCTCGAGTTCTCCCCGGCCGTCGAGGTCCTCCTTGACGACAAGGGCAGGGCCGCGGGCGCCGTGCTCTACAACCTCGAGACGAAGGAATACTACATAGTAAAGGCCAAGGCGGTCTTGATCGCCACGGGCGGCTTCGGACGCCTCCACATACAGGGTTTTCCCACGACGAACCACTACGGCGCGACGGCCGACGGGTGCGTGATGGCCTACAGGGCCGGGGTTGCCCTTAAGGACATGGACTCAACCCAGTACCACCCCACGGGGGCGATCTTCCCGGAACAGAACGTGGGGCTCCTGATAACCGAGAAGGTAAGGGGCCTCGGGGCGCAGCTCCTCAACATCGAGGGCGAGCAGTTCTGCTTCCCGCTTGAGCCCAGGGACGTGGAATCGGCCTGCGTCATCAGGGAATGCCTCGACATAAACAAGGGGATACTCACCCCCACGGGCCGTTTCGGCGTGTGGCTCGACTCCCCGATGATTGATCTACTGCACGGGGAGGGGACGGTAAGGAAAGAGCTTCCCGCCAAGTACATCCAGTTCAAGCGTTACGACATAGACATAAGCAAGATCCCGATGCTCATCTACCCGACGCTCCACTACCAGAACGGCGGGATACTTATAGACGAGTGGGCGCAGACGACGGTGGAGGGGCTTTTCAGCGCCGGAGAGGTAGCCGGAGGGGTCCACGGCAGAAACAGGCTCATGGGCAACTCTTTGCTCGATGTCCTCGTATTCGGCAGAAGGGCCGGGATCAGGGCCGCCGAGTACGCAAAGTCCAGGGAGTTGAGCGCCAGGGTCACATTGAAGCATGTCGAGGAGTACGGCCGCGAGATAGACAAGGCCGGCGTCGGTGACAACGGGGCGGTAAGCCCGCTACTCCTGCCCGACTACGCCCCCGACCATGTGAAGGCAAGGCAGATAGGCTGAATCGAATAGCATCTTTTACCGTAAAGGCGAGGCTAAAGACCCCGCCTTTATTTTTTTAATCATATAATTTCCGGCAGCAAGGCTTGCAGGGTCGCACCA
>JACRCJ010000207.1 GCA_016219075.1 Deltaproteobacteria bacterium
CACTCCTCCGGCCTCATGGGTGTCTTCTCTCTGAAAGGTCTTCTACAAATGGTCTCAAGCCTTCGCTACCCCGTCTTTTGTAGTGGTCTTGACCCGGTACATCGCGTTGTCAGCCATCTGTATGAGGCTGTCCTTGTCGAAGGCGTCCTCGGGAAAACAGGCCACCCCGAAGCTCCCGGTAAGGCGGACATTGATGCCGTCGTCTTTTAGGAAGGTAGCGTCTTTTATCGCCGCCCTTATCTTCTCGGCCGCGATGACCGCGTTTTCCTTTCGGGTCTCGGGCATGAGTATGATGAACTCGTCGCCGCCGTACCGGCACGCCATGTCCACGTTCCTTATTATGCCGATTATGAGCTGCGCCACTTCTTTCAAGAGGCGGCTCCCGCAAAGGTGCCCGAAGCTGTCGTTGACTTCCTTGAAAAAATCGAGGTCGAGGAATATCATCGATATCGGGTTCTTGAACCGTTGCGCCCTCTCGACCTCGTATTCAAGGCGGCTGTGCAGGAACCTTGAGTTGTAGAGCTTAGTCAGGTCGTCTGTGATGGTCAGTTCCTGGACCCTGTTGAATAATATCGCGTTCTCTATGGCTATGGCCGTGTAGTCGGAGAGGGTGGTGAGCACGAGAAGGTCGTCTTCCACGAAACTGCCCTCCTCGACCTTGTTTATGAGCTCTATCACGCCCAGGCACTTGCCTCTCGTTATCAGGGGGACGCAGATGATCGACTGGGTCTTGAAGCTGGAGACCTCGTCGGCCTTTTTTGAAAACCGCGGGTCCTTGCTCACGTCAGCGACAAGGAGCGGTTGCCTCTCTCTGGCGACCCAGCCCGCTACACCCTCGCCGAGCTTGAGCCTCAGGTCCTTGATCTTTTCAGACCCCGGCCCGATGACTATCTCGAACTTGAGCTCATTGCGCTCATCGTCAAGAAGCAGGAGCGACCAGTTCTTCGGCTGAAGAAGCTCGCTGATCTTGTCCATCACGATGCGCAGGACCTCCTTGAGGTCGAGCGACGAGGTAAGGGCCTTGCCAATTTCGTTGAATGTCGTTATCTGGAGGCGTTTCTGTTGAAGTTCCCTGGCGCCGGCAGGGTCGCAGTATTCGGAACTGTTCTGTCCTTTTACCGTTTCCATGAAAGGAATATAGCTTATCGGGGTGCAGAAATCAAGGCGGCTCTTGGCGGCGGACAGGCGTTTGAGAGCGGTTTTTAAAGCACGCTCTGTATAAGGCGGACGATATCGCCGGGGCCGCCGGAGCCGACCTTTTTCCCGTCGATGACCGTCAGAGGCGCCGCCCCCCAGACCGAGTTCGTAAGGAAGGCTTCGGCGCATGAACGGAGGTCTTTTAAAAACACCGGCGCCTCTCTTACGGCAACCCCTTTCTTTCCGAGAAGCCTTATGACGGCCTGTCTCATCACCCCGGGGAGCACGCCTTCAGCCGGGTCTGATGATACAGGCGGTGTAAGGACTGCCCCGCCTGAGACTACAAAGATGTTCGAGGAGGTCCCTTCCCTGACGCTTGAGTCTTTGGCCGCGAATATCCCTTCGAGGGCGCCTCTGCGCACGGCCTCGGCCTTTCCAAGAACGCTCGGAAGGTAGTTAAGCGACTTGACTCCCGGTATGGCCGGGCCGTAGCCCTTGATAACGGCCGCGCTCACTCCATCGGTCCTGAGGCGCTCCACGGCGTCGGTGTCTATTGGCCGGGCCACTATTATAACGGTCGGCACGGTCTTTTTCGGCAGGTGCCCGCCGTCGCAATCCGCCCCCCGCGTGACGGTGATCCTCAGGCAGGCCGTCTTTTGGGTAAGCCCGTTTGCCTTGAGGAGCTTTTCCAGGGCCCCGTCCTTAATGTCGAGCTCAAGGGCCTTTAGAGAGCCCGCCGGAAAGGCGAGAAAGCGGGCGCCTTTTTTAAGCCTTGAAAGATGGTCCCTGAGGAACTCGACTCTCCCGTCCACGGCCTTCATCGTCTCGAAGAGGCCGTCCCCGTAGTTAAGCCCACGGTCGAATACCGAGACCGTGGCCTTATTCTCCGGCAAGACCCTGCCGTTTATGTAAACGCGTCTTTTCATTGTGCCTTTCTCACGGCTCGCACGTCCCCTCGGAGAAGATTCCGAGGGAGGAGAGGAAGTCCCGTGCCTTCAAGAGCGTCTCCTCGTACTCTTCCTCTGGCACCGAGTCCGCGACGATCCCTCCGCCTACATGGAGGCAGAGGAACCCGTCCTTGTAAACGGCCGTCCTTATCGCCATCGCCATGTCCATATCCCCGTTGAGGTCCATCCACCCTACGGCGCCAGTATACACGCCTCTTGGGGACGGCTCAAGCTCGTCTATTATCTCCATCGCCCGTATCTTCGGGGCCCCCGTTACGGACCCTCCCGGAAAGACCGCCTTGAGGGCCGCAGCCGAATCGACCCCGGGCCTGAGCGTGCCCCTTACGGTCGAGATCATGTGGTGAAGGTGGCGGTAGGTCTCGACCTTCTCAAAGCCGGACACTTCCACGCTCCCGGTAACAGAGACCCTGCCGAGGTCGTTTCTCTCAAGGTCCACTATCATCACGTGCTCGGCCCGCTCCTTGGCGCTCGTCTTAAGCTCTTCTATCAGGGCGCGGTCTTCTTCCGGGGTGCTTCCCCTGGGCCTTGTCCCCTTGATCGGGGAGGTCTCTACCGATCCGCGGCAGACCCTGAGGAGCCTTTCCGGGGAGTTGGAGATTATCTGGAAGCCGCCGAGGTCGATGTACGAGCTGAAAGGCGCCGGATGGTTTTTGCTGAGGCTTAAAAAGAGCGTAAAAGGGTCTCCCTCCCATCTTATCTTGAGCCTCTGTGAGAGGTTTATCTGGTATATGTCGCCTGCCGAGATGTAGCCTTTGGCCCCTTTTATCATGGACAGGTACTCTTCTCTGGTCATGTTAGAGCCGCACTCTTTGGCCGCGGGGACCTCTGCCGGGAGTTCGGGGCCGGACCTCAAGAGGTCCTTGAACCTGTTGAACCGTTCGGGCTTTCCGCTTACGGAGATCAGGTGGCCCTGCCCCCTTCTCCTGTCGTATGCGAAAACCGGATCGTAGAGGCCAATCATAAGCTCCGGGACTGAGGCTGCCCCGGGGTCGTGTTTCTCAGACCTGGCGCGCGGCTCGATCAGCCCTTTGAGGTCGTACGAGAAGTAGCCGAAAAGACCGGAGTTGAACGGGAAGACGGATACCGTGGACCTGTGCCTCTCAAGCGTCTCTGAGAGCGCCTTGAAAGGGTCGTTGAATGTCTGTCTGCCCCCCGCGATGACCTCCGTACGGCCAGCCGCGGTCTTTATCGTAAGGACCGGGTCGGCTCCAACAAACGAGAACGAGTCAAGTCTGCCGTCACCGGAGTCACCGCCTGAGAAGATAAAGGGCATTGGAAGGTTTCTAAGGCGCACAAAGACGTCTTCCGGGGATATGTCGATCTTCTCTAAAAGCATCGCGTCCTGTTTTTTTTATTCTCTCTTAGGGTCTAATACCCGCAGCTTGCTGCGCAATACATTAGGCCTTTTTGCGCTGGCGGGCGCCTCGGGGCTATTGCTCGGCTCGCTGTCAAGCTCGCGCGCAATAAATACAGAGGCTTGCTCGCTCGCTCTCCTTTATGCTCGGCTGCGCAATGCCCCTGGTGTTTTGTTAAAAACAATACAAAACATCTAATAACATGGGTTGTTTTCAAATACCCCGGAGTTTGCTCCGAGGAGGTTCATTTTAACGGCCTGAAAACCCCATTCAGGATATATCTTTTTAAGACTCCGGTCAAGACGCGCGGGCGAAAGTGGAAATATCGGGTGAAAAACGCCGCGGATTATAGTATATTTTAATATTGATTATCTTAAACGAAAGAGGCCCTTTAAAGTGACGAGAAGAAAGACCCGGCAGATAAAGATCGGCCCTGTCAAGGTCGGAGGCGACGCCCCGGTGACAGTACAGTCGATGACCAACACCTCCACAGCCGATGTCAGGTCGACCGTAGCCCAGATAAAGGCGCTGGAGGAGGCCGGGTGCGAGATAATAAGGGTGGCTGTACCCGACATGGAGGCCGCCAGTGCGCTTCGCAGCATCAAGAAGGCCGTCTCTGTCCCCCTTGTCGCCGACATCCACTTCGACTGGAGGCTTGCCCTGAAGGCCCTTGATGAAGGGGTCGACTGCCTGAGGCTCAACCCCGGCAACATAGGCTCCAAAGACCGGATAAAAGAGGTCGTAAAGGCGGCCGGGGAGCGCTCCGTACCCATAAGGATCGGGGTGAACGCCGGGTCCCTTGAAAAAGACATCCTCGCCAGATACGGGCACCCCACGGCGGACGCGATGGTGGAGAGCGCGGTCCGCCACATAGGGATACTCGAGGACCTGGACTTTACCGACATCAAGGTCTCGATGAAGGCGTCGAGTGTCAGGCTTACTGTGGAGAGCTACAGAAAGCTTGCCGCGCTCGTGGACTACCCGTTCCACATAGGCATAACCGAGGCTGGCACGCTATTCTCCGGCACGGTCAAATCTTCCGTCGGGCTCGGCGTGCTTTTAGCCGACGGTATCGGGGACACGCTCCGTGTCTCTCTTACCGGGGACCCGGTCGATGAGGTGAGGGTAGGCTGGGAGATACTCAAATCGCTTGACCTCAGGAAGCGCGGCGTGAATATAATATCGTGCCCCACATGCGGCAGGGTGAAGCTTGACAGCATAAGGATAGCCTCGGAGGTCGAAAAGAGGCTTATGCACATTAAGGAGTCGGTGAACGTCGCCATAATGGGCTGCGTCGTAAACGGCCCCGGAGAGGCCGTGGAGGCCGATGTGGGCATAACCGGGGGAGACGGCGTGGGCCTTATCTATGTGAAGGGCGAGGCCGTAAGGAAGGTGAGAGAGGACGAGATAGTCGAAGCCCTCATAGAAGAGGTCAACAGGGTCCTTGAGGAAAGAAAAAACTGACAAGGGTCTGGCGTCAGGGCGCCCGTCGGGGTTATAATAAAAAGCGCGGATGACACCCCACGGCTGAGTCCGCCGGGCGGTCTTTCATCCCCGGGCTTAAGACCACAGGGTTTTAAGACCGTTAAAAATAAAAAAAAGGGGTAGTACGAAGATGGGTCTTTTATCGAAACTGAATATCTTCTCCAGGGCCGGCCTGGGAGCGGCTGTTTCGGCCGACGACCTTCAGGGGATGATAGATAATCACGAGGACATCACTATCGTCGATGTGAGGAACACATCGAGGTTCGGCTGCGAGCATATAGCCGGGGCCGTAAACATCCCTCTTAAGCTTATAAGGAAGTACGACGAAGTCCTTATCGGCGTGCTCGATAACGGAAACAGGCTTGTCGTCTGCTGCGAGAACGGGGATGATTGCCGGGCCGCGAGGGATATCCTTCTGGCGCGAGGAGCCGCAGATGTGGTCTGTCTCAAGGGCGGCATGAAGGAGTGGGCGCGGGCGGGCCGGATGCTGATATCCGATTGAGCCGTTTTTGCCGTTCCGAAGAGGCGCCGCAAGAGTCATATTGACTCCTTTTTTCAGGTGAGAGGTTTTTTTATCCGCCCGTCTGCCGGGCGGATTTGTTTTAAGGAGGGGGTAATGACGGACATGTTTTCGTTTTTTTCAAGCGTCTTCGGACGCAAAGGATGCGCAGACAGGATCACGGCCGGTGAGCTTTTGGCGATGTTAGAGGGCAAAGAGAAGATAACGCTGATAGATGTAAGGACTCCGGCGGAGTTCAAGGGCGGGCATATCCCGGAAAGCGTTTCTGTGCCGCTCGACACGCTCGCCTCAGCGAGGGTGGACGCTCCCGGCAGGGTGGTCGTATGCTGCGCTTCGGGCATGAGGAGCTTAAGCGGCAGAGAGATCCTTGAGTCAAAGGGCTTCAGGGATGTCGTTGACCTCAAGGGTGGCTTGAAGGCGTGGGCGAAAGAAGGAGGCAGGATAGTCAGGGGATAGCAGAGGCTCTTTAAACGCGGCCGGGTATTTCTTCACCGGCTCCCATTTTTTTATACGGACTTGACATGTTCACTCTCCATCAAAGGCTTAAAGACGATACCGTGGAGGTAACTCGCCTCTCTCTGAGCAGCGTACTCCTGATGAAGGACAGGACCGTCCCGTGGCTGATACTCGTGCCCGGAAGGGAAGGGGCCTCTGAGATGCACGCTCTCTCTAAAGAGGACAGGGCCGTGTTGATCGAGGAGATAACGCTCGCCTCAAAAGTGCTCGAAAAACTTTACAGACCCGACAAGATCAATATCGGCGCGCTCGGTAACCTTGTCCCGCAGCTCCACATACATGTGATGGGGAGGTTTAAGACGGACAGGGCGTGGCCCGGGCCGGTGTGGGGAAAGGACGGGGCAGAGCCTTATACCGAAGCAGAGCTTGGCAAGGCGGTCGGTGAGCTTAAAGAGGCTTTTAAGAGTTTTCAACCACGGCCGTAGTCTTTTATGTAATATTCCCACCGGTTTAAACCGCCTTTGAAGTTCGTTTACCATCACCCGGCCCCTCTTGACAGACCCCTTTGTTGAGATAAAATTATATCAGGGATAAAGTATTTCCGGCCGCCGTAATGTTGTCCGGCGGCCTGGGATGAGGAATGCTAAAAGGCATTCCCCGGAACTTAAAAAGGGAGGAATGACTATGAAAGCGCTCGTATATCACGGCCCGGGCAAAAAGGCCTGGGAGGAGAAACCAAGGCCGGCCATACAGGAGGAGACGGACGCCATCGTAAGGATAGCCGAGACTACCATCTGCGGCACCGACCTTCACATCATGAAGGGCGATGTGCCGACCGTGACCGACGGCAGAACGCTCGGGCACGAAGGCGTTGGTATCATCGAGAAGGCCGGCAAATCCGTAATGAACTTCAAGAAGGGCGACAGGGTCCTGATCTCGTGCATCACCTCTTGCGGCAAATGCGAGCCGTGCAAGAAGGGCATGTATTCACACTGCGAGAACGGGGGCTGGATGCTCGGAAACACCATAGACGGCACGCAGGCCGAGTTCGTGAGGATACCGTACGCCGACACGAGCCTGTATCACGCGCCGGAGAAGGTCTCAGACGACGCCCTTTGCATGCTGAGCGACATATTCCCGACCGGGTTTGAATGCGGCGTGCTGAACGGCCGGATAAAACCCGGAGACGTCGTGGCCATCGTGGGATCAGGCCCCATCGGGCTGGCTTCACTCCTTACCTCCAAGTTCTACTCGCCTTCCGAGATCGTCATGATAGATGTCGATGACGGAAGGCTTGAGGCGGCAAAGGAGCTTGGCGCCACAAGGACGATAAACAGCAGCGACGGCAATGCCGCGGATAGGGTGATGGAGCTTACGGACGGGAAGGGCGTGGATGTGGCGATAGAGGCCGTGGGCATCCCCGCGACCTTCGACATCTGCCAGTCGATAATCGCGGTGGGCGGACATATCGCGAACATCGGCGTATTCGGTCAGAGCGTGGACCTGCACATGGAAAACCTCTGGTCGAGAAACATCACGCTTACGACCAGGCTCGTGGATACCGTTACCACTTCGATGCTCCTTAAGAGCGTAGAGGCCGGCACGCTCCATCCTGAGAGGCTCGTGACGCATCACTTCCCGCTCTCGGATATCCAGAAGGCCTACGACACCTTCTCGCGCGCAAAGGAAGAGAAGGCGCTCAAGGTGGTGCTGGAGAACAAATAGCCGGACGCGCCCGTTGAAACAAGGCGCCCTCCCGTACGGGAGGGCGCCTTGTTTTTTTAAAAAAAGAGTTTTAAAAACTCCCCGCCTCCTGTATAATAATAAATTCCGCGTAAAGCGGAACAATTACGCAAAGGAGCAAAGGTCGGAAAGAGATGCTAAAGGTAAACAATGTTGAAAAGGTGTATGGCGGCCAGGTCATATTCGAGGATATAAACTTCGCGATGAGCCAGGGCGAAAGGCTCGGCCTCGTCGGAAGGAACGGCCACGGCAAGTCCACGCTCTTCAGGCTGATACTCGGCGAGGAGACTCCTGATAACGGCACGATAAGTTTTCCTAAGTACTATACGATAGGGCACCTCTCCCAGCACATCCGTTTCACGGAAGAGACCGTGTTGAAGGAGGCCGCCCTGAGCCTGCCGAAGTCCGAAGACGGCATAGACGAGACCTACAAGGTGGAGGCGATACTTATGGGCCTCGGGCTCTCGGAGGATTACTTCGGACTGCACCCCTCGGCCCTCTCCGGCGGCTACCAGATAAGGCTCAACCTCGCCAAGGTGCTCGCCTCGGACCCCAACCTCCTTCTTCTCGACGAGCCCACAAACTACCTCGACATCGTCTCGGTCCGCTGGCTCCAGAGGTTTTTGAAGAACTGGAAGAACGAGCTTATAATAATCACCCACGACCGCGACTTCATGGACAGCGTCACCACGCACACGATGGCGATACACAGGTGCAGGCTTAAGAAGGTCTCCGGCTCGACCCACAAGCTCTACGCCCAGATACTGCAGGAAGAGGAGATCTACGAGCAGACGCGGGTGAACGACGAGAAGAAGAGGAAAGAGACGGAGAAGTTCATAAACCGCTTCAGGGCTTCCGCCACGAAGGCCAGCGC
>JACRCJ010000212.1 GCA_016219075.1 Deltaproteobacteria bacterium
ACATAACCGCCTTCTCCGAGGACCGGCTCGATTATCACGCAGGCGACCTCTTCGGGGGGGATCTGGTGGCGGAGTATCCCTTTGAGGTAACCGAAGCAGTCGGTCGAACAGGTGGAGCGGACCTTACCCATGGGACAGCGGTAACAGTAAGGGTACGGGGTGTGGTAGACCGACGGCAGGAGCGGGTGGTAGCGCCTCCTGTACTTCGCGCTGGAGCTTGTCAGGGTCACAGCGCCCATCGTCCTGCCGTGAAACCCGCCCGTGAACGCCACTATCCCCTGCCTGCCGGTCACGAAGCGGGCGAGCTTTATCGCCCCCTCCACGGCCTCGGCCCCGCTGTTCGAGAAAAAGAACATCTCGATAGTCTCCGGGGTTATCTCGGAGAGCCTTTCGGCGAGCTCGACTTCGGATTCGTAGCGGAATATGCACCCGGAGTGGATGAATTTTCCGGTCTGCTCCACGGCCGCCCGAACGACCTCCGGGGGGCTGTGCCCGGCGTTCGCCACGGCAAGCCCCGAGGTGAAATCCATGTACCTTTTGCCGTCAGCCGAATCAACATAGATGCCTTCGGCCTTTTTCATGACGATATCGGTATGGAAGACGAGCGCGGGGGTCAGGTGAGCACGGGCCCTTTTTATTATGTCGTCATTCATCGTTCAAGCCTGTTGCTCATCCGTTGGATGCGGACACTGGCTTTAGTCCTGGTCTATAGGCTCCGGATCGCATAATCTGGAGTCGTAGACCGACAGCCTTCCGCACTTTTTGCAGACATACTCCATTTCGTCCAGCATCGACGCGCAGACATGCCTGGGGTCGCTTACCGTCTTTTCGCAGAACTCGCAGGTAAACGGCCCCTCGCTTCTGGGGTGGCACAGATGCCCCATGCCGCTTGCCAGAGAGCCGCAGGTGGGGCATGAATAGGTCTTTACATACTGGGTCATAATCGTCCTTTCGGTGCGAGTATTTTTTTAAAGGCCATTAACCCCGCGGGGCCTTACGCCCCGTAGAGAGAGGTCTGCGCCTCGGTGAGCTTCCTTACATGCTCTTTTTCCTGCTCGATGAGGCTCTCTATGACGGCCTTGTCCCTTGCCCTGATGAGTCTCTGAAGCTCGTAGTAGAAGAGAAGAGAGTCCTTTTCCATGTCTATGGCGATCTTCAAGGCCTCTTTCTCGCCGCGCACCTTTCTGGCGAGCTCTTTGCCCTTGTCGGGCTTGGTGAATACCTCGGTGTCGGCTATCGATTTCAAGTACAGGGAGGCCTCGCTCAACTGGGGGTCGAACCCTTCGTTGACGGTGTCGTCGGCTACCAGGCTCCTCAACTCCAGGAATACCTTTATATGGTGGGCCTCTTCTTCGGCCAAAACCTTGAAGAGTTCCTTGAGGCTCTCTGATTTAGCGGCCTTGGCAGCGTCGGTATAGAACCTCATACCGTTTTCTTCGATCCTTACGGCCATTGTAAGGACTTCCTTGCCGGAAAAATGCACTGGGTCCATCCTGTCCTCCTTATATGTTTGTCATGACTTCAGTTTTTCAGTTAGCAGGCTGCTGAAAAAATCCCATCTGCTGCGTTGTCTTCGTCGTTCGTCACTGCGGCGCACGACAAAGTGCGCCTCATTCCTCACTTCTCGACGCCTTGCATCTGGGACTTTTTGAGCAGCCTGTACAAATTTTGAGTTTTTCAGCACCCTGTTAGAATATCCTGGTACTGGGGTGCGGCGAATGTGGCGGATTATACCAAAAACATCATCTTCGTGCCAGCCTAACTTTCAAATTTCCAGCACTTTTTATTTTTAATTTTCTGAAAACCCCGGGTTTTCAGCCAGGGGTTTTTCAAACGGGGGCCGGGCCGGGTTTTCAAGCGCCCGGTATGGAACCCGTGGCCGCAGTTTCTTTAATACCACATCAAGGGTCAGTCCTTGTCTATCTGGGCCTTCTGGAGCCGGTTGCTGAAGTCCCGGTAGACGACCTTCCATTTGGTGAACATGTCGAGCGCGCCGCCGCGTCCGCCGGCCTCCTTGCGGCCGAGCCCGCTCTTTTTAGTGCCCCCGAAGGGTAGCTGTATCTCGGCGCCTATGGTCGGGGCGTTTATGTAGACGATACCCGCGTCAAGGTCCCTTTCGGCCACCGCGCTGTTGTTCACATCACTGGTGTATATCGAGGTCGAAAGCCCGTATTCGACCCCGTTGGCTATCCCTATGGCGTCTTTCAGGTCCCTTGCCCTGATGACAGAGACCACCGGGCCGAATATCTCTTCTCTGGCTATCCTCATCGAAGGCGACACCTCGGAGAAGACCGTCGGCTCTATGAAGTACCCTTTTTCAAGGTCGCCGTCCGTGCAACTCCGGCCGCCTGTGACGAGTCTGGCTCCCTCGTTTTTCCCAATCTCGATGTAGTTCAGGACCTTCTTCAACTGAGAGTCGTTGATGAGCGGGCCGACATCCGTCGTCCTGGATAGTCCGTTGCCTAACCTTAGCTTTTTCGCGGCATTAGTGAACATCTCTAAGAACCTGTCGTAGACCTTTTCGTGCACTATCACGCGGCTTGCGGCCGTGCATCTCTGGCCCGTGGTGCCGAAGCCTCCCCAGAGCGCCCCCTCAACGGCAAGCTCCATCCTGGCGTCGTCCATCACGATGATGGGGTTTTTCCCGCCCATCTCGCACGATATCTCCTTGTCAAGCCCGGAGCATATTCTTGCGAGTTTCTCTCCTACGGCGGTAGAACCCGTGAACGAAACGCCGTCGACTCCCGGGTGAGTCGCCAGATACTCGCCTATCTCATCGCCCGTGCCGTTGACGAGGTTTAAGACCCCCGGAGGGACTCCGGCTTCAGCGATGAGTTCCACAAGGCGGGTGGCCGCAACAGGCGTAAATCTCGAGGGCTTGAAGACGACCGTATTGCCGCTTATGAGGGCCGGGAATATCTTCCACGCCGGTATGGCGGTGGGGAAGTTCCACGGGGTGATGAGCGCAAATACCCCGATTGAAACTCTGACGGATTTACAGTCCTTGAAAGGGAGCTCCGAGGGGACGGTCTCACCTGAGAGGCGTCTGCCTTCTCCGGCCATGTAGTAGGCCATGTCTATCGCTTCCTGTACGTCCCCCAGACCCTCGGCGAGGACCTTTCCCATCTCGCGCGTGACGAGACGGCCGAGCTTTTCCTTATTCTCTTTTATAAGCTCGGCGGCCCTGAAGAGGACCTCTCCGCGCTTGGGCGCGGGCGTTAGCCTCCAGCCCTCGTAAGCGTCACGGGCGGCTCGTACTGCCTTATCGACATCAACTTTACCTGAGGCCGGAACAACCCCGACGACCTCTCCGGGGTCGGCCGGGTTCAGGCTGTTTAATGTTTTGCCGGCCTCAGCGCCTGTCCACTTCCCGCCTATCAGGTTAGACCACTCCTCTGACATCTTAAGCCTCCGTTTTAACAATGTTCTGAAACCACAGTGGGTTTAATGCCGTTATTTATTTGAAAAAAACAGTGAACCCTCCCTGGGCTAAAAATCCCAGGGGGTTTTCAGAACATAAATATAAAAAGTATATCAGACGGGGAGTTTCGAGGCAAGGGTGACGGAGAGGAGAAAACAGGCTCGAATGGGTGTGCAACTGCGCAATCCCGTCGCTAAAGCTTTGGATTAAGGAGTGGCAAATATAAATGATTTTTCCTTACCATCAAAATTCTCCGTCATTTAAGGCGGAGAATTTTAATCCTGCGCCCGAAGAAGCGCGGCAATGCGTAAAAAAAACCTTATCGTGCGCGTATTCATCGGGCGTAATTAAGAAGATAATAAAGATTTAAATCCGTAAACCTTAAGATTGGTCTTGACTAACAAGTTGTTTTTAGGTATTTTTATCATCACACTTTCAAGTCAGTTGTCTTGGTAATACCCTGATTTTCTTGTAGATTCCGCGGGTGTAGTTCAATGGTAGAATGAAAGCTTCCCAAGCTTTAGACGAGGGTTCGATTCCCTTCACCCGCTCCATTTAAGATCTGAAACCGCCGGAGAGACTTCTCCGGCGGTTTTTTTATTTTTTAACTGTTCCAGGCTCCCGCGAGAGTGTAGCCGGGGTGCGCCGTCACTTGAACGGCCCTTGCCGGGGACCCTCAGTAACATTATTATTTTCTTGGATGAATTGGGCAATACTGGTATTATTGGGTCCATGCTTTGACGGAAAAAAGAGGGTAGAGGGGTATGTCCATGAAGATAAAGATAGAGGTCGGAGAGCCGAGGGGCTTTGATGCGGGGGACGGCACAAATGTCATAACAGGCACCGTCATCGAGGGCTCAGATGGCTCAAGGGAGATAGAGAAACCCGCCGGCGCCATAACCCACATCCACGCCAAGGAGGGCGAGAAGAAGGTAGACAAGACCATGGAGTACTGGTTCGCCGTGACCTGCGACCCTGTCAAATTCCAGGATATGAGCCTTTCAAGCCTGCTCCTCATACCGAGATACAGGCTTAAAAAACCGCCTCTCGATATGTTCAATGACGGCGATACTCTCGTAATGAACGGGGTCTGGAGGGCAGACGGCGGGCAGTGGGACCTCTCTTCCATTCAGCAGGCGATGGAAGGCATCATAGAGATATCCGGTATGGTCGTCGTGAACGCGACAAAGACTGAGGGGTAGCAGGAGAATTTTTTTTGTAACAAAAGTCACAGAACACCCTGTTTTTAATTGATATCCTATATTACTGTACTCAATTCGGTTTTTCAATCCTGACAAGAAATCTCATCATCCCTTTAGAGTCAATTCGTTGATTTAAAGGGTTTTTTTTGCCCGAAGCGGGTTCAGGCCGCCTCTTGCTTAAAAGAGGCAGGTCGCGGGGCCTAAACCGTATCTAAGGAAGGTTTGATTAATTCTCGTTTCTGCTGTCATTGCGAATTCTATGACCTTGTCAAGCATTACACAGGAGCGTTGGGTTCAGCGATTTAAAGTTTTTGATAAACGGCGTGCCGGACTGTAAGACGGCTGTTATTATCTTGAGCAGTCT
>JACRCJ010000202.1 GCA_016219075.1 Deltaproteobacteria bacterium
CCGGGCAGGTCCTCAAGGGGGCCACGGCAGGGGTCCCGGTATACTTCATAAAGCGCGACGAGTACTACGACCGGAGCCATCTTTACGGCACCCCGGACGGCGACTACTTCGACAACATCGAGAGGTACGCCTTTTTCTCAAGGGCGGTCCTTGAGGTCTTGAGGTCAAGGTCCTTCGAGCCGGACATAATACACTGTAACGACTGGCAGACCGGGCTTATACCGGCCTATCTCAAGGACACCTACAAAAACGACCTCTACTTCGCCTCGACATCGACGGTCTTTACGGTCCACAACCTCGCTTACCAGGGGCTCTTTCCCTCTGACCTCGTTGACCTTACGGGATTGAGCCCGGAGCTCTTCACCCCGGCGGGCCTCGAGTTCTGGGGCAATGTGAACTTCCTCAAGTCCGGCCTCGTATACTCCGACATCATAACGACCGTAAGCGAAGCCTACAGCAGGGAGATACAGACCCCTGAGTACGGCTGGGGCCTCGACGGTGTGTTGAGGGGCAGGAAGCACGACCTTTACGGGATAATAAACGGGGTCGATTACGACGAGTGGGACCCCAAAACCGACAGCCTCATACCCGCGACTTACTCCGCTGAAGACCTCTTGGGCAAGGCCGAGTGCAAAAAGGAGCTTCTGAAGGAGTTCGGCCTCAAGCTTAAAAACGGCGCGCCGCTTCTGGGGATAATATCGAGGCTTGCCGACCAGAAGGGCCTTGACATACTCTCGGAGGCGTTGCCCGCCCTGATGAAGCTCAACCTCGCGCTCGTGATAATAGGCACGGGCGACAGGAAGTACAGAGTGGAGCTCGAGGAACTGGAGCGCCGCTATCCTGAGAAACTCTCGGTAAAGATGGTCTTCGACAAAAGGTTGTCGCACCTGGTCGAGGCCGGAAGCGATATCTTCCTGATGCCTTCGAAGTACGAGCCCTGCGGGCTCAACCAGATATACAGCCTCAAGTACGGCACCGTTCCCCTGGTCAGGGCCACCGGAGGGCTCGACGACACCGTACGGGATTACAAAGGAGGAGCGGGCAACGGTTTCAAGTTCCGCGACTACACGCCGGAGGCCCTTGTAGCGAAGGTCAAGGAGGCGGTCAAGGTATTCAAGGACAAAGAGGCCTGGGAGAAGCTCCAGAGAGCCGGCATGAAAGAGGATTTTTCATGGGAGAGCTCGGCCGCCAGGTACATCGAGCTTTACGACAGGTGCCTAAAAACCAGGCAACAGGGCCTCAAAAACACGCAGCCGAACGCCCCCGCACGGACCAGGTCTTCTCAAAAACCCCCTGAAAAGCCTTAAAACCGCCGTGGCACCGAACTTGCACTTGTCTACGGAATGTCGGAAGATTTTCCTAAGAGGTGCGGTTCATGAGAAAGATAGCCATAATAGACGACGACGCCTCGGAGAGACTGGTTTTAAAGGGGCTTGTCGAGGAAGCCGGTTTTACGGTAGTGGCCGAGGGGGCCGACGGCGTGGAGGCCGTAAAGGTCTGCGAGAAGAGCCTGCCCGACCTCGTGATAATGGATGTGAAGATGCCTCTCAAAGACGGCATAGACGCAACGGCCGAGCTGCAGAGGTGTTGTCCGACCCCGGTTGTGCTCCTTACGGCAAGCGCTGACGCCGAGACCATAAGGAGGGCCGCCGAGGTCGGGGTGATGGCGTACCTTGTAAAACCGGTAAGAGAGGAAGATCTCGCCCCGGCCATAGAGCTCGCCATAGAGCGTTTCAAGGAGTTCGGGGTCTTAAGAAGGGAGAACGAAGACCTTAAAAAGACCCTCCAGGCCCGTAAGACCATAGAGAAGGCGAAGGGCCTTCTGATGGAAAGGGAGAGGCTATCTGAGGGCGAGGCATTCTCACGGATAAGAAAGATAAGCATGGACAAGAGAAAGTCGATGACCGAGATCGCCGAGGTGATAATACTCGCCTTCGAGGATAAGAAGTGACGGAGCAGGAGAGCCTTTTCAGTCAGGAATAAACCGCAAGGAGTAAGGGCGTGAAAAAGATCCTTGTAGTACAGCATGTCCCGCACGAAAACCCCGGCATAATAGGCCCCGCCGTTGAAAGGGGAGGCTACCGTGCGGACTGCCTCAAGGTCTATGAGACGCACGCCATGCCGAGGACGATCGAAGGGTACTCGGCGCTCATAATCCTCGGGGGCCCGATGGGCGTATACGAAGAGGAGGCCTACCCGTTCATGAAGGGCGAGCTCAAGCTCATCGAGTCAGCCCTGAAGACCAACACCCCGGCCCTCGGGGTCTGCCTCGGCGCACAGATGATGGCAAAGGCCGCCGGGGCAAAGGTCTACAAGGGCAAGAGTAAGGAGATAGGCTGGTACGGCGTGAGCCTTACCGAAGAAGGCGTGGACGACAGGCTCTTCATGGGGCTCTCCGACGAGTTTACGGTCTTCCAGTGGCACGGAGACACATTCGATATCCCCGGCAACGCCTCTCTCCTCGCCTCCTCCGAGCTCTTCCCGAACCAGGTGGTCCGCATCGGGAGCCGCGCCTACGCCGTACAGTTCCACCTCGAGGTCACTGAAAAGATGATAAAGGAGTGGATAGAGGTCAACCGGGACGAACTCGACGGGCTAAAGGGCGTAATAGACCCCGGAAAGATTATAAGGGAGACGGGGGAGAATATCACGGGGCTTCACGCGTACGGCCGCACTGTGATAGAGCGGTTTTTGCGGATGATTGACTGATTTCCGGGCAGAGGGTGATTATAAAAAAGGCAGTGCAACGGTCTTCACCGGTAAAACGGGCCGAAAATACCCGATTTTCTGCAAGGCGCATATTGGCACCGAAGTTGCACTTGTAATATTCCGTCTTTGAGAGTACCACGGTCACAACGGCGTGACATTCGTTTAAAAGACATTCAGTGAGTAAGGCAAAGGCGCCTTTCCCGCAAAGGGGGCGCCTTTTTCTTTCCCCCTCAAAAAAAACGGCAAAAAAATCATGAGGGAGGAAGTCGGAGATGAAAAAGTTCATAGGGTTTTTTGTTATCGCAGTTTTAGCGTTGCTCGGGTGCTCGGAGTCTTACGCCACACCGTCAACGACATACTGGACGCCGGCCACTTTCGACGTCCAGCCTTACGGCGTGCTTCACATCGGGATAGACAACTACTTCACCGTGGCAAGGAAAAACGACAGGGGGGCGCTCCCGACGGATGTGGGCCTTACGATAGGGGTTCTGCCCTACGAGAAGCTCCAGCTTGAGGTCGGCGTCGATTACCTTGAACCCACGACAGACCCGTTCCTCTTCAACGCCAAGCTCGGCACGCCGGAAGGGGCGCTCTTTGAGGGCTCCCCGGCCCTTAACATCGGGATATTCAACGCCGGCACGGACTCCAAGACAGACGACGGGGACGGAAGGACTGACCTCAATATTGTCGACTTCATAGTGGGAAAGACCCTTCCTTTAAATCTCGGAAGGCTGCACGTCGGCGTATATTACGGGAACAGCAAATCCCTTTTAGACAAGAACGGGGATAAGGAGAATACCGGCTATATGATCGGCTGGGACATGGGTATCATAAGGCAGAAGGAACCGGACGGGGGAGAGTATCACAAGTGGGTCTTCGCCGCCGACTGGGCGAGCGGCAAGAACGCCTTTGGCGGGGGCGGGGTAGGTGTTTACCACTACTTCACGAAGAATATCTCTCTTCTTACAGGGCCCGTCTGGTTCAACGAGCCCTCCCTGGCAGGGCCGAACCCGAACGCCAAGTGGGTCTGGACTACACAGCTCGATATAAATTACTGAAGTCTACGCGGTAAAGTCTGAAAAAGCCGGCGACGAAGCCCGACGGCCCTTAAAGGAGGACGCTGAAAAAAGTATC
>JACRCJ010000203.1 GCA_016219075.1 Deltaproteobacteria bacterium
AGACCCCTTTATGGTATGGGCCGCGCGGAACAGTGAGTTTATCGTGTTCTGGTCTTCAGGCGTTTTTTCCAGTCTCAGCAGGGAGTTCTCTATCTCCTGAAGCAGCTCCGCGCACTCCGTGAAAAAAGTCTGCCTCGCCTCTGCAAGTTCTATTTCCATCTATGCCTCCCTTTCCTTTTCCGACCGGGGATGGTTTCCAGCGCCGTCTTTCTTTTCAAAGTATTCGGTCATGTTGAGAAGTCCCGTCATCCCGGATGTCGCCTCGCTGTGTGTCAGTATCCTGAAGCCTTTATTCAGGAACCCCGCTTCGCGCTTCGCGAGTATCAGGAGCTGAAAGCCGGCCGTGTCGATCTCGCTGACCTTCGAGAGGTCAAGATCAAGGCGCGGGCTGTTGTGAAGGCAGTCCAGAAGCCTCTCCTTAAGCTCCTGGGCGGCGTAGATGTTCATCTCGCCCTCTATCCGCATTTTGCACGATCCCTTATTCTTCCTGGTGGCGATCTTCATTTTTCCGCTCCGTTTTTTTGCCTTTCGGTCATGGCAATATCAGCTTGGATACCGCTTCGAGCATCTGCTCAGGCTTAAAGGGCTTTACGACCCATGCCTTGGCACCCGCCATCTTTCCTTCCTGTTTCTTGGACTCCTGTGACTCGGTAGTAAGCATTAAGACCGGCGTGAACTTGTGGGAAGGGGCGGACTTCAGGGATTTCAGGAACGTTATGCCATCCATGTTCGGCATGTTCACGTCGCAGACTATGAGGTTTAACTTCTGCGCGCTCAGCTTGTTGAGCGCGTCCTGACCGTCGCAGGCCTCCACCACTTCATAGCCGGCCTTTCTAAGCGTCAGATTCACCACCTGGCGTATTGAAGCCGAATCGTCGATTACCATTATCGTCTTTGCCATCAAGCCTCCTTGCAAGCTTTCGCAAAATTCCTAAAAGAATGTTACCCCGCCGGAGGCCGCGGTCCCGGCCTCGGCCTCCCGGCGCGCCTTCTGAGGCCCTTTGCGTAATTCGAGCACCTTGCCGTGGGTCTCCCTCTGTTTTTCCATCACATAGTATTTAAGGATGTCCTTGACATCGAGTTCCGGCATCGGGGTCCTGGCGTCGTGAAGGCCCGATTCGAGCGCCCTGCGATACTCGTCCATGTCCCGAAGCGTGCGCATCACGACCTCTATCTGCTGACGCGTGATGTCCTGGAACTGCACTCCCGCAAGAAGCTCCATCACCTCTCTCGACATGTTCTGCGAGCTGAGGCCAACCGAGTCCAGGATCCTGTTGCTGAGCCCGTCGAGCTCCGAGTACCTCTCGCCGAGGTTGGCGAGCTGGGACTCGAGGTTTACAAGAAGCGCGGACTCCTTGCCGGTGCCCTGCCGCTTGAGCTTCACATCGAACTTCGTCTCTATCTCCCTGGCCATCTGCGACATCGCTTCCCCGACCTTTGTGGCGGCCTTCTCGGACTGCGTCGAGAGCTTGCGTACCTCGTCGGCGACTATGGCGAACCCTCTTCCGTGTTCGCCGGCCCTTGCGGCCTCTATCGCCGCGTTTAGAGCGAGCAGGTTCGTCTGATCGCTTATCTCCTTGAGGAGGTCCAGAAGGCCTGTCATCGATCTGGCCTTCTCGGCCAGCTGGTGCGCTGTCATACAGTCGGTTTCCACCTCCAGGGCGCGCTTTTCCGCGTAGGCCCTCAGATCCGCTATCGTCTTTTCGTTCGCGGCCACTGTAGCGTGGGACTCCGCCGAAATGTAAGCCTTGCGGTCCTGGAGCGAGGAAAGAGTCTTAAGCATCCCGGACATCAGGCCGTCTATCTCCTGGGTCTTTCCGATTATCCCGCCTGCCGCCGTATCCGTGCCCTTGATGATATCTTCCAGATGGGCCGCGGTAAGCCTGTTAAGGTCGCTTTGCGTCTCGAAGTAGCGGGATATTTTTTCCATCTTCGCCAGGGACTCCTCGTTGTTTTCGGCGATCTCCCTTACCAGTTCCCTGTCAAACTCCTTTATTTCCTGAACCCCCCTGCCCGACCTTCTGACCGTGAGCAGGAATGTCGCCGCGGCTCCGGCAACGACAAGCGCCGCGTCCCTTAACGCCTTGAAAGGTGTTCCCCCGGGCCCTGAAAAATAAATCCCTGCAACAAGGTCGACTGCGAAAGTAAGGGCGACTGCGGCAAGGATCAAAACGACGAACGCGTTTTTGTACTCAGGCCGATAGATAAAGAGATATTTATCAGGCGCCCTTTTCAAATTTTTACTCGCTTCTTCATTTTTTTTTAAGCCGAGAGCTTTCTTATCCAAAAAAACCTCGCTCGAAGCGTTCACGCAGACACACTTGCTGTTTCGTTATGGTTATTATCGGCAGGTCCCCGAATGGATTCATAGGGCGCGGGATTAATTTCAAGAAGCATAAGGTGGATTTTTTCATACACCAAAAGGTTGACCCGTAGGCGCAAGGGGATGAGGCAAGACGATAGGGAGGATTGTTCCAGACGGCATATCTGCCGGGTTTAGTGCCGGAAGCCTCAAACGGACAGGTATTTTTTGGTCAGTCGAGTATCCTGTGGCCGGGCGTCCTGCTCCAGTCGTTTAAAAAGAACCAGGCCAGTCCGTATCCCGGACGAACATCGTCCCGTCTGAAAGCCGAGCCCGTTCAGCATCAAGGCCGCGGAATCCCAAACCCTTTAAAATCATTTGGACTTTTAGCGGTCTTTCTGATAAAATTATTATTTACAGTCAAAATAAAATAGCGCGTGTTGCCGTTTGTGTCCGTACCGACAGGACGGGACGGCAGTTCCGGTGCGCGCCGCACCCGCGCAAGTGAACCCCCACAGGGCTAAAAACCCCGGTGTTTTCAGACCGTTAAAAAAAAATTTCAAATCCTGTTCGACCCTTTTAATGATGCGTCAAAAAATCGGTATATTCCTGGCGGTCTTTCTCCTCCTGGCTCTTGACTCCGCCACAACGCCTCTTCACGCGGCCACCATTCAGGTACCCGGCGACTACAAAACCATCCAGGAAGCCGTAAACAACGCCTCCCCCGGTGATTTCATTCTTGTCGGAGACGGCGAATACTCCGAGAATGTCGTCGTCAAAAAAGCGGTTATATTGAAATCGGCCAACGGCCCGGCAAAGTCCCTCATCAGGGCGGCTGTAAAAAGGGAACCCGCCGTCATCCTGAAAGAAGTCGACGGGGCTACCGTGGCGGGGTTTACGCTTACGGGGTCAGGCAAGGCGGGGCTCTTTCTTTCAAAGACGCGTAACAGCCGGATAGTCAACAACCGCGCGGACAACAACTACAACGGAGTAACTCTTGAGTCTTCAGACCATAACATCCTGAGCAACAACACAGCCAACTCGAATGTAAGCTACGGGTTTTATCTGCTTCGCTCGAAGAGCAACAGGATGGAAAAGAACAACGCAAACTCGAACCAGGACCAGGGGATATTCCTGAGCTACTCCAACAATAACGCTCTCATAAACAACAACGCCAACTTGAACACCTGGAACGGGATAACGCTCTGGGACTCCCACGGGAATGAACTACGGGAGAACGTCACTTTAAGGAACGCCTTCGGTCTGGTCAGGGTAGACTCGGATGACAATGTAATGGACGGCAACACATCGCTCCCGAACATCTTCCTTATACTCCCGATAGTCCTCATTTACATAGGCATTATCTCGTACCTGGTCCAGAAAAACGCGCTCAGATACATCTACAGGGTTTAAGCGTATGTGGGAAATTTTAAGCGTATTTACGAACATATCAACCGTGATAGCGAGCCTCGGCCTTGTGCTTGCCACCTCAAGCTTCATAAGCGGGCTTCAGCTCGTAAGGGGCGCCAGCATCGTTGAGCGCAAGATCCACAGGTTCAACGGCTTTTCATCCATAATCCTGTTCGTCGTCCTGGCCGCCATGCACTTTGTAAACAGCGGGGTGCGCTTCTGGCCTTTTCTGGCGTGGTTGACGGCCCTTTCAGTAATAATCATAAAACTCTACATCGTAAGAAAGAGAATAAAGACCTTCAAATATGTAAGCTGGATAGGCGGCTCCCTGATCCTTATCTGGCTCTTTTTGGTCTACATACACATCCCGGTCTGACCCCCTCCACGGCCCCCGGCTTTCGGCACACCCAGCGCGGGCAAGATAGGCACTAAAAACCCTTAAAACAAAAAAAGGCCGAAAGACAAAAGTCTTTCGGCCTTTTAAGATTCTTCCGTTACGGAAGGATCAATGACAGTTGCAGCTGTCGAGCATGGTCTCCCTGAGGGCCTGGAACGCGTCATCGATATGCGCGCGGTTCGCGGC
>JACRCJ010000208.1 GCA_016219075.1 Deltaproteobacteria bacterium
GCGGACCGGCTCGGCGCCTCCTATGCCGTCATCCTCGGCGACGACGAATTGAGGGACGGCGTCGTGGTCCTGAAAGACATGAAGACGGCGGCCCAGGAGAAGCTCGGATGGGACGCTGTCGCCGGAAAGATAATAAAGTAGTCCTAAAAATACCGCGTACGGGCACCGGCGCACGGGTACTGGCGTACGGCGGGTTTTAAAGACAATAACGGTTCTTAGATTTTCGAGTCTTGTCTTTCCAAACCCAAGCGGGGTGTAGGGTGAGGGTACTGGCGTACGGCTGGTTTTTTAATATTACCTTTGTCTTGAATGGGTGTGCCACTCCGCAATCCCGTCGCTTTAGCGGCGGGTCAAGGAGTGGCAAATATAAATGATTTTTCCGTACCATCAAAATTCTCCGTCATTCATGGCGGGGAATTTTAATCCCCTGCGGCTTGCCACGGGGGGGTTTTATGAAATAAAAAAATCCCGGCGCGTGGTATAATATTCACATCATATCAAAGGGGCCGTTCGGGTGACGACGATGTCTGACAGCGCTTACATACTTCTTGCCGCCTTCGGGATATTCTTCTTCGTATCCATAGGGGTCATACTCGTCCTCTGGGTCGCCATGCCGTTTTCCATCTTCGGGGTCAAGAGCCTCCTCAAGAAATCCATAGAGGAGCAGGAAAAGACGAACAAGCTCCTGAGGGCCATCCTTGAGACAAACCTGCACAGGGAAGATTCATATAAAGAAAACGGCGATTTTCCCGAAAAGATAGAAAACAAGCATTAAGAGCCCGGTTGAACCTGTTCCTCCGCCTTCAGAAGCCCGGAAAACGGTTTTTTTCACGGTCTTTATCATGAAAAAGCGCTGAAATCCACTGGTTATGACAGATAAAAAAGCCCTTACAATCGAATATGTCGCCGGTCTCATAAAGAACGCCGGTCTTATTTCAGAGCCCCAGGAAAGGGAGATACTGATAAGGGGCGATTCGCAGAGGGCGCGTCTTAAAAAATCACAGGACTCGTTCTACTCGTCAAAGAGGCTCCATAGCGTGGCCGAGACGGTTTCTCCGGCCGAGGTCATAGCCTCTCTTAACATACCGTTGCTCTCGGACGGGAAGAAGCATGTAACCGAGGACATGATAACCGAGACCCTTGCCGCCGCGGTCGGTCTCGCCTACATGAAGATAGACCCGCTGAAGCTCAACCTCGACACCGTCACCTCCCATATACCGAGGCCCTTCGCCCAGAGGCACCTTGTCGTGCCGGTAGCCGAAAAAGACAGGGTCGTAACGCTCGCCGTGGCCGACCCATTCAACCTCGAGGCCGTTGAAAACCTCAAGGCCACAAGGAAGATGAAGGTCTCCCTGGTCTTGAGCTCCAAGTCGGATATCCTCAAGATCGTGAGGGAGTTCTACGGTTTCCGCTACTCCGTGGGGGCCGCCGAAAAGGAGTTTTCCTCCTCGAGCGAGCTCGGCAACCTCGAGCAGTACGTGAGGCTCAAGGGCGCCGTGGAGCTCGAAGCCACGGACCAGCACATAGTAAACGCCGTGGAGTACCTGCTGCACTACGCGTACGAACAGAGGGCGAGCGACATACACATAGAGCCAAAGAGGGAGCAGTCCCTCGTAAGGCTCAGAATAGACGGCGTGCTCCACTACATACACACGGTCCCCAAAGCCGTGCACCCCTCGGTAGTCTCCAGGATAAAGATGCTCTCGCGCATGGACATAGCGGAGAAGAGAAGGCCCCAGGACGGGAGGATCAAGACGGTCTTCCGCGACCGCGAGATTGAGTTGAGGGTGTCCACTCTTCCGACGGCCTTCGGCGAGAAGGTCGTCATAAGGATATTCGACCCGGAGATACTCTTTCAGGACCTCCCGGGGCTCGGGTTTTCCGCGCTCGACCTTGAGACCTTCAACTCGTTTCTCAAAAGGACATACGGCGTGGTGCTCGTGACGGGCCCCACCGGGAGCGGAAAGACGACGACGCTCTACTCGGCCCTCAAGGCGCTCTCGTCCCCCGAGGTCAACATAGTCACCATAGAAGACCCGATAGAGATGGTCGTCGAGGAGTTCAACCAGGTCGGGGTCCAGCAGCAGATCGGGGTGGACTTCGCCGGCAGCTTAAGGACGATACTCAGGCAGGACCCGGACATAATAATGGTCGGGGAGATAAGGGACAGGGAGACGGCGGAGAACGCCGTGCAGGCCGCCCTGACCGGACACCTCGTATTCTCAACGCTTCACACAAACGACGCGCCGAGTTCCATAACCCGGATGATGGACCTGGGCGTGCCGCCCTTCCTCATAAACTCGACGGTCGTAGGCATCGTGGCCCAGAGGCTTCTGAGAAAGATCTGCCTCCAGTGCAAAAAGCCCAGGCGTCTGACCGCGGAGGAGATGGAGTACCTGAGGATAAAACCGAAAGAGTACACGGTCCACTCCGGGGAGGGCTGCACGGAGTGCAGGGGTACGGGATACAAGGGGAGGACCGCGGTATTCGAGATACTGGATTTCACGGACTCGATAAGGTCGATGATAACGAAGACCCCGGACATCCCGGCCATAGAGAAGGCCGCCAGGGCCGGCGGGATGACCGGGCTCAGAGAGGCCGCGATCAAAAAGATGCTCCAGGGCATTACTACTTACGAAGAGGTAGTCTCGATAACATAATATGGACGCCGGAAGGTCTCCATTGAGACGGCTTTTCAAGCAGGCAGGGAAAAAAGGCTTTAAGAAAGTGAAAAATGAAGATACTGTCGGCTGAATTCATAAAGAGCGCGCCAAAAAAAGAACACTGGCCCGGCGACCGGGTCCCGGAGATAGCCCTTGTCGGCAGGAGCAATGTAGGCAAGTCCTCTCTCATCAACACCTTCGTGAACAGGCGGGGCCTTGCCAAGACGAGCTCCCAGCCCGGAAAGACCCAGATGATAAACTTCTACACGATAAACGGGGAGTTCCGTCTGGTGGACCTGCCGGGTTTCGGGTACGCGAAGGTCCCTCTGTCGATGAAGAAGTCGTGGAAGCGGATGATGGAGGAGTACCTCTCGGAGAGGGAATCCCTCTCCGGCGTCATCCTGATACTCGACGCCAGAAGGGATGTCGGGGACGCCGAGCAGATGCTCTTTGAATGGATAGAGGAGTTCGGGCTCCCGGTAGTCACGGTCTTCACGAAGACGGACAAGCTCTCCAAAAACCAGCTCGCCTCGAGGATAGCCAGGCTTAAAAGGGCTTTGCCGTTAAAAGACCCCGTTATCTTCTCGGCCGTAACCGGGGAGGGTAAGATCGCCCTTGGCAAGAGGATACACAAGCTTCTTGCCGGCGCTTCCGAGGAGGCCGGGGCGTGATCGCGGTCACCGACACCCGGCCCGTTAAAGGGTAAATTTAATGACATGACCCGTAAGCAGGGTCCGCGCCTGCAGCAGGCGCATTCAGATTCCTCTTGACAAGAAGGGCAAAGGAGATTAATTTTTCAAAAGTGAAACTCAAGCCCACAATACTCTATTCGTTCCTGACAGCCTCCCTTATAGGCTGCGCCGGCGTAAACGCGAAAACCGACCTCATGGCGCGCCAGATAAGCGATCTCAGGGCCTCTCTCAACGAGACCAACGCCAGGGTAGACGACCTCAACAACAAGTTCATGCTCCTTCTGGAAAAGGTCGAGGCCTCAAAAAGCGACATTGAAAAGCTCAATACGGCCTCTCCGGCGCCGCCCGAAGGGCTCAAGGTTGTATCCCTCGGAGCGGAGGGCGAGAAGAAGGCCGGGGACTCCGGGGCCAAAAAAGAAGACGGACCCGCGCCCTTTGTACAGGCTCAGCCCGTGAAGGAGGCGAAGGCATCTACCCCGGAGACGCTTTATAACCGGGGCCAGGACCTCTTTCTTGCCGGCAAGTTCAGCGAGGCCAGAGGCGTTTTTCAGGCCCTTGTAAGGTCGTTCCCGTCAAGCGACCTTGCCGATAACGCCCTGTACTGGGAAGGCGAGACTTATTATTCAGAGAAAGATTTCTACAAAGCCGCCGATAAGTTTATGGAGGTCCCCGGGAGGTACCCGGCGGGGAACAAGGCCCCGGACGCCTTTTTAAAGGCGGGTTTTTCGCATCTGGAGGTCTACAGCGACGCAAAGGCGAAAGAACTCTTCGACAGGCTCATAAAGGCGTATCCTGGGTCGGAGGCGGCCGATAAGGCCAAAAAAGCGATAGCTAAACTCAAAGACGGTAACAGGTAAGGTACTGGTCCAAGGAGGATTTATATGAAGATAAGAAGATTGGCCGCAGCCGCCCTGACAGCGGCGGTTTTCCTTTCGGCTCATGGCCCGGCGCTCTCCGACGAGGTGGTCGTACCTGAGGTGAGCGGCGGAGCTCTGAACGGCGAAGAACCTTTCGTCTACACCATAGTCCCTCACGACACTCTGTGGGACATCTCCGGGAAGTTCCTTAAAAACCCGTTCAAGTGGCCGAAGATCTGGAAATTGAACCCCTACATCAAGAACCCGGACCTGATATACCCCGGCAATGTCGTCAAGATCCTTCCCGACGGCACCATGGTCGTGATCGGCGGGAAAAAAGCCGATGTGGAAAAGCTCCCTGTAGTCGCGATAGAACCCGGCATGGATAAGACCGTCGTTTTAGAGCCGGCTTTCGAGCCCAAGGGACCCGCGCCGAAGGCCCCGGTTCCCACCATGTCGTCGGACGCGATGGAGAGGACCGGCTTCATAAGCAAAGAGGAGCTTGAGTTAAGCGGGGCCGTAATAGCGTCGAAGGAGGACAAGCTCTACTCCGCCAAAGGGGACCGGATCTTCGTCTCCTTCAAGGATTTGGGCGGGGTGAAGACCGGAGACCGCTTCGCGATATTCAGGGTAGGCCCCGCGGTACCGCACCCGGTCACGAAAAAGAAGCTCGGCAACACCTTCGACATACGCGGTTACGCCACTGTGACCGGCAAGGGAGGCGATGCCGTAGAGGCGAAGATAGACGCGTCGTACAAGGAGATAGAGGCCGGGGACATGCTCAGACCCTACACCGAGCCCGTAAAGGAGGTCGAGATAACGAAGTCCGGCTCCGAGGCGAGCGGCTTTATCGTAGCCTCGCTCGAGGGCAGGGAGAACCTCGCCCAGGGTGACATCGCCTATATAGACCTCGGCAGCAGCAGCGGCGTAAAGGAAGGCAACATCCTGAGGATATTCAGGCAGGACAAAGAGGTCGCCGACCCCGTGCGCGGGCGCAGCGCCATTCAGCTCCCCCCCGTGGAGCTCGGCACGCTGATCGTGGTCAAGGCCGGCGAGAATACCTCTTCCTGTGTCGTCGTGGACAGCCTCAAGGCCATAGTAAGGGGCGATGAGGTCTCCACGCTCCGGCAGCCGGACTGAAGGAAACTTTACCTGAACCTACCGGGGATGGCATTTTCTGCCATCCCTTATTTATTCTTAAAAGACGAGGTTTTTTCAGCCCGTTATTTTAAAATTCTCCGCCATAAATGACGTAGAATTTTGATGGTAGGGAAAAATCATTTATATTTGCCACTCCTTGACCCTTCGCTTACGCGACGGGATTGCGGAGCGGCATACCCATTCAACGCTCTGAAAACCCGGGGGCTTTAACCGGGGCGGGTTCATTAAGCCGGGGCTCTACCAAACTCTTTCGGGTCAGGTTGCCGTGGACAAGGGGATAAAATACTGGCTTGCCCTCGGAAGGGTAAAGGGTCTGGAGCTCTTCTTCCTGAAGGGGCTCTTCGACAGGTTCGGCGGCCCCGAGGGGATATTCAACGCCGGAAGGGCGGAACTCGGGAGTTTCTCTACAGCGCTTGCCGATAACGTCGAGGCGTTCACGGACTGGGACTGGGTCGAAAAAGAGCTGGAGCTTATCGAAGAGAAGGGGGCCCGGGTCATCACCTACTGCGACCCTGATTACCCGGCGCCCTTAAGGGACATAAACGACCCGCCGTGCCTGCTTTACGCGAAGGGGCGGGGCTACGACTTAAGCTCTCCGTCGGTTGCCATAGTGGGCACGAGACACCCCACGCACTACGGGCTGAAGATGTCCGAGGTGCTCTCAAGGGACCTCTCGGCCATGGGCATGGTGGTGGTAAGCGGGATGGCCAGGGGGTGCGACACCGCCGCCCACAAAGGCGCCCTCAAGGCGGGTGGAGCGACCGTGGCGGTCCTTGGCACCGGGATCGACGTCCCGTACCCCAGGGAGAACAGGCGCCTGTACGAGGAGATAATCGAAAAGGGGCTCGTCGTCACCGAACTCCCGGTCTCGACCCCGCCCGCGCCCTACAACTTCCCGAAAAGGAACAGGGTCATAAGCGGGCTTTGCTCCGGGGTGGTCGTTGTGGAGGCGCCGTTAAGGAGCGGGGCGCTTATGACGGCGCGACTCGCGCTGGAGTACAACAGGGAGGTCATGGCCGTGCCCGGCCAGGCTACCTCTTACAGGAGCGCGGGCACGAACAGGCTCCTCAAGGAAGGCGCGTTTCTGGTCGAGACCTGCGAAGACGTCATGGCGGCTTTATCCCTTGTCTATGCCCCACCTGAAAAAACGGGCGCCCCGGA
>JACRCJ010000031.1 GCA_016219075.1 Deltaproteobacteria bacterium
CCCCGGTCCGTGAAGGTTTGTTTTTAACGTTCTGAAAACCCCGGGGTTTTTAAGCCTGAGGAGGGTTCATTTCGTCGCGGGTTTCATGTCTTTCCACATCTTCATCTGCTCGTCGTGCTTCTTCATTATCTCATCGAGCCGTTTCATCATATCGTCGAGCTTCTGTTTTTGCGCCGAGGTCGGGGCATGGCTGAGCTCCTTCATCATACCCATCGTATCTTTCATCATGGTCATGACATCCTGCATCATCTGATGGCGCTCCATCATCATCTCTTTTCTCTGGTCCATCATCTGCTGCTTGTCCATCATCATGCCTCCGCCCTGGCCCTGCATCATGGGGCCGCCGCCCATCTGTGCGAGGGCGGGAGAGGCCAGAAGCGATAGGGCAAAGAACGCGGACGCTGCGATACCTGTTTTTTTCATATGGATACCTCCAAAGGTTTTTTTAAGACTTTGGAGAAGTATATCCCAAAATCAGAAAAACGCCTGCCGGGCGGCCCTGAGACTGATTGCCCGGACTGATAATCGGAAAAAGCTGTGATTTCAGATTGATGCGTAGCGGCTCTGGATAGGGGGCGGCTTAAAGGGGTTTTGACGGGCGTCAAGCTTTATCGGACCCTTCAAGGCCCGTTCCCTCGAAATCATCGGGCAAAAAAAATTTAACCGCGGTGGTGCGCGTGTGTCCTGTGCGAGGCCGTCTCGCAGTGGGTCCTGCAATCGTTCCCGAGCCTGTCCATGTGCATGGCGCAGTGGCCGGCAGAGCACTCAGCGGCCGCGGTAGAAGAGGTCAGAAGCGGTAGCATCAGCGAGAGCGAGAGGAGGAAGGTCACCAGAACGCTCACAGTAACGGTCTTGACCGAAGGCGGGGTGTGCCTGAACTCCGTTCCTTCGATGAGTCTTTCGACCCTGGCGGTCATCGACCCGGATCCGGTCACTCTTTCGCCCCCGGTAATGGAGGCATGCATCTTCATGTTGACGGCCATGTTGAAGGAGGCTACCTTCACAAGGGCGCTTGCGAGGCTTAAAGGACCGGCCCCGGCCCCGGCCCCGTCAGCCTCATGCTCGCCTTTGGCTATGGCGAAAGAGGCGAGATGCTTTACGGCCGGGATATAGAAGAACGAGTCTTTCAGGATGTTTAAAAGGAAGAACCTCAGCGGGTCGAGGCGTCTTCTGTGGTGGAGTTCGTGGAGGAATACGGCCTTTTTCTCGTCCCTCTCAAGGCTTGCCAAAAGCCCCGTGGAGATATATATCCTGGGGTTTAAAAAGCCGTGGGTGAAGGCCGTTTTAGACCTATCATTTATAAGGACGACGGAAGCGCCCCGGCCGGCAATGGGGAGCCTTTTTACGGCCCGTAGCGTTTTAAAGAGGTTTACTCCCCCCCTGGTAAGGCCGTAAAGGAGCCCCGCAAAGAGCGTCAGGAAACCGGCCCAGAGGAATACTACCTTCAATATGGCGGAGTACTCGACGCACCTGACAAGAAGGCTCTGGCAGAACTCCGTAATCCCGTAGGTGAGGCCAAGAAGCGCGGGTAACCCGAGTGCGGCCCATGCCAGGGCACCCAGGGCGGCTATTGAGATAATGAGTAAGGGAACGACGAGCGCCACAGGGTCAGCCCTTCCTTGTCTCGAGAGTTTTTTTCTTCCGCTCGATGAGCGCCGAGAGCCTCTCAAGCTCCAGCGGGTCGGCCTCGGCGAGGATATCGACGAAAGAGGCGCACGCGCCGCTTGCGGAGATGTCGAAGATGCCTTTGAGGACATCGTGCGAGACCTCTCTGGCGAACTCGGTCTTTGTGAAGGCGGGCCTGAAGATAAAGACGCTTTCCCCCTTGGCCTTGGTCACGAAACCTTTTTTAGCCAGCCTCTCGACCACCGTCAGAACGGTAGTGAGGGCAAGGTGCCTCGTCTTTTTGATCTCGGCGAATATCTCCTTGCCGCTTGAGCCGCCCCTTGTCCAGAGTACTTCGAGTATCTCTTGCTCGAGGGGGCCGACGACCTTGCCGTATCCGTCTTTCGAGGTCTTTAAGCTTTTTTTCATAACCTTCTCCGTACCGGCCTGTGTGGCCGTATGGCTTACATGATATTCGACAACGCGTAGAAAGTCAAGATAATTCCTTGCTAAAGCCTTTTAATTCCTGTAATATTGAAAAAAACCGCCCATATGCGTCATATCGGAGTAACGGTGGGTTTCTTTATCACATTTGAAGGCATAGAGGGTTCTGGCAAATCCACCCAGATGGAGATGCTCAAGCGTTACCTCGAGGGCAGGGGCGAAAGTGTCCTTGCCGTCAGGGAGCCCGGCGGGACCCTTTTGGGCGAGAAGGTAAGGGGGATTCTTCTTAACTCGTCGGATGAGCCGGTGGACCCGATGGCCGAGCTCTTTTTGTACGAGGCTTGCAGGGCCCAGATCGTAAGCAGTGTGATAAGACCCGCTTTGAAGAGCGGCAAGACCGTCATCTGCGACAGGTTCACGGACTCGACCCTGGCTTACCAGGGGTACGCGAGGGGGCTTGATATCGGGGCCATCCGTGAGATGAACGACCGGGCCACCGGGGGGCTTGTCCCGGACCTGACGGTCTTGATAGACCTTTCTCCGGAGGCGGGCCTTGAAAGGGCGTGGGCCCGTATAAACGGGAAGAAAGGGGCCCTCGAAGACCGCTTCGAGAAGGAGAGCGTACTTTTCCACAAAAAGGTGAGGGAAGGGTACCTTAAGATCGCTGAAAGCGACCCCGGGCGGGTCAGGGTCGTGGACGGGGCGCGCGAAATTCCCGTGATACACGGGGACATCTGTGGTATCATAAATAAGATAAACGTTTAAAAGGCAGGCCGCGGCCGCCTTCGCGTTAGCGTTTTAAAAATAAAAACATTAAGATAGTATAAATGTCTTTTAAAGATATCCTTGGACATACAAAAGAGATAAGCGTACTTGTAAACTCGCTGGGGGCCAACAGGGTAGCCCACTCCCTTTTGTTCGCCGGCCCCGCCGGAGTAGGCAAAAGACTGGTCGCGCTTGAGTTCGCCAGGGCGCTTAACTGCCGGAACTTCTCGGGGGATTCGTGCGGCGAGTGCGCGGACTGCGCCCTGATGGACTCTTCGACGCACCCGAACCTGATACTGGCCGGGCCCTCGGACAAGGAGGGGCAGGCAACACCCGAAGGGCTTATACGGATCGAGCGCGTCAGGGATATACAGAACTCGATAAAGTACAGGGTGGAGCGGGGCAAGAAGGTCGTCATAATCGACTCGGCCGACAGGATGATGACCGCCGCCTCGAACGCCTTTTTGAAGACACTTGAGGAGCCGCCCGCCGACTCCGTCATAATCCTCGTCACTTCGCGCTCTTCCGACCTTCTCCCGACGATAATCTCAAGGTGCCAGAGAATGAACTTCCGCCCGCTCTCCCCGGGGGTGATAGCGTCCTTTCTTGGGAAAAAGACGGGGCTGCCGGCGGCGCAGGCCCATGAGGCCGCGCGTCTGTCCGGAGGGTCTTTCTCAAAGGCGCTGAGTTACGCCGAAGAGGGGGAGTACGGTAAGAAGAGAGAGATCGCGCTGGCGGTGGCCGGGATCTCTCCCGCCGATACCGATACGGCTCTGAGGCTCGCTTCCGAGCTATCAAAAAGGGACGACCTCGCTGAGGTCCTTGAGTTCCTAAAGACCTGGTACCGCGACAGGCTCGTGGGCCTTACAGGGGCCGAAGGGCTCATGGTGAACGCCGGGGCCTCAACGGGGGTGTCCGCGGACCCGAGGCGCATAATCGATTCTTTTTCGATGATTGAGAGGGCAAGGCGTGATATCATGCCGCCGCGCTACGCGAACAAGCAGCTTGTGATGGAAGGGCTTCTGATGGACCTGGCCGGGTGTTTCGGCGCTTGAGTGGCGGGGCCTCAGAGGTTAAACCGATACGGAATACAACGAGGGTTTATATATGGCAAAGGTAGTAGGCGTAAGGTTCAAGAAGGCTTGCAAGGTATACGACTTCGACAGTAACGGCCTTGAGTTGAAGCCCGGCGAGATGGTCATCGTCGAGGTCGAAAGGGGCTTAGGGCTAGGCATGGCGGTCTACACTCCGAGGGAAGTAGAGGCTACGGTCAACCGCCAGCTTAAAAAGGTCGTAAGGAAGGCCGACACGGTCGACCTTGAGAGGAACGGGTTCAATACCGAGAGGGAGAACGAGGCGTTCAGGATATGCCGCGAAAAGATCGTGCAGTACAAGCTCCCGATGAAGCTTATAAGGGTCGAGTACCTCTTTGATTCGAGCAAGGCCATCTTTTATTTCACCTCCGAGACCCGGGTGGATTTCAGGGAGCTTGTAAAGGACCTGGCCGCGGGCTTTCACACAAGGATAGAGATGCGCCAGATCGGCGTGCGCGACGAGGCGAAGATGATCGGGGGGCTCGGGCCGTGCGGCAGGGAACTCTGCTGCTCGGGGTTCCTCTCCGACTTCGAGCCCGTGACGATAAAGATGGCCAAGGAGCAGAACCTCGCCTTAAACCCGGTGAAGATCTCCGGCATCTGCGGACGCCTCATGTGCTGCTTGAGCTACGAGCACGGGATGTACAAGGAAGAGAAGAAGGCCAAAAGGGATAAAGAGAAGAGCGACAGGGAGAAGGGCGGCAAGGGCGGCGGCGAGAGCGGCGGTTGCGGCGGTTGCGGCGGTCACGGGCAGGGCCAGGGGCACGGCGCCGGTACAACGCAGGAAGGGGTATAGGGGGAGAATGCCTGAGACAGAGAAGACTTTTTACGTTACCACCCCGATATACTATGTAAACGATGTGCCGCACATCGGGCACGCCTACACGACAGTCGCGGCGGACTGCATAGCGCGGTACAAGAGGCTCAAGGGCCTCGAAGTCCTCTTCCTTACCGGAACGGACGAGCACGGGCAGAAGGTGGAGAAGGCCGCCGGCGGCGCTAAAGTCAGCCCGCAGGAGTTCGCCGACAGGGTCGTGGTGCGTTTCAAGGAGGCGTGGGAGAGGCTCGGGATATCGAACGACGACTTCATCCGCACTACCGAAGAGAGGCACAGGAAGGCGGTGGAGCACCTCTGGGAGGTGGTGCGGAAAAACGGGGACATCTACCTCGGCGAGTACGAGGACTGGTACTGCACCCCGTGCGAGAACTTCCTTACCGGGATGCAGCTTAAGGACGGCAGGTGCCCTGACTGCGGAAGGCCCGTTGAGAAGCTCAAGGAAGAGAGCTACTTCTTCAGGCTCTCCAGGTACACCGAGCCGCTCTTGAAACACATAGAAAAGAACCCGGATTTCATCTCTCCGGACTACAGGAAGAACGAGATAGTAAGTTTCCTGAAAGAGGGGCTCAGGGACTTAAGCGTAAGCAGGACGACTTTTTCCTGGGGCGTGCCGGTCCCGAACGGCCCTGGCCATGTCATGTATGTCTGGTTCGACGCGCTCACGAACTACCTTACCGCAGCCGGATACCCGGACGACATCAAGAAGTCGTGCAGGATGTGGCCCGCTGACTTCCACATAATCGGCAAAGACATCCTCCGGTTCCACGCCGTCTACTGGCCGGCCATCCTCATGTCCGCTGGCTTAAGCCTGCCGAGGAGGGTATTCGCGCACGGGTGGTGGACCATAGACGGCAACAAGATGAGCAAATCGAAGGGCAATGTAGTGGACCCCATAGAGATGGCCGACACCTACGGGACAGACCAGTTCAGGTATTTCCTTTTAAGGGAGGTGCCCTTCGGCCTTGACGGTGACTTCTCGGTCAAGGCCCTTATTTGCCGCATCAACAGCGACCTGGCCAACGACCTCGGGAACCTCCTGAGCCGGTCGGTCTCGATGATAGACAAGTACAGGGAAGGCGTCATCCCCTCAGCCGACGCCTCGAAGGACGCCGGTGACGAGGAGAAGCTCAAGGGGATGCTCGCCGAACTCAAGGCGAGCTTTGAAGCGGCCATGGACTCGCTTGACTTTTCCGGCGCCTTGTCGAAGCTCTGGGCCGTCGTAAGGGAACTGAACGCCTATGTCGACAGGAGCGCGCCGTGGAAGCTCGCGAAGGAACAGGATGACGCAAGGCTCTCCAATGTCCTCTATACGCTCGCGGAGGGTCTGAGGATACTTGCCGTCTACCTTTACCCGTTCATGCCCTCATCGGCGGAAAAGACCTGGGATGCGCTCGGGATACCCGGCGGCATAAAGGGAAGGCTTTTTGACAGGGAGGTCGTCTGGGGAAGGAAGTACTCCGGGGAGAAGGTCAAAAAGGGAGAGCCTCTTTTCCCGAGGGTGGAGACGGCTAAAAACGCATGAGCGCCTGCGGGCGCGTGGAGATTCTCATGAAAAAGACAGGGATAGTACTGCTGTTGGTCTTCGCTCTGCTTTCGGGCTGCAAGGGCGATAGAGGGAAGAACGGCGTAGCGGCCGAGGCCCCGAAGAGGACGAAGATCGGCCTTAACTACGACATGACCGAGGAGAAGAGGCTTCAGGAGGCGGCCGACCACGGCAGCCAGGCATGGAGGAAAGAGGCCGTGGATGTGGCGCACGCCGCGCTTATAAACCAGGGGATAAACGCGAAGATAGAAGAGTGCAGGCTCACCGAAGGCCATAACGCGCACTCGGTCGTAAACGC
>JACRCJ010000209.1 GCA_016219075.1 Deltaproteobacteria bacterium
AGGCCGCCGGCGTCGGAGTCTCCGCCGGGGTTTTTGACATACTGTATGTCCGGGGAGAGATGAAACCCCGTGTACTCCGAGGCGCCGCCTACCGAGATATTGTAGTACGCCTCCAGATAGGTCTCGTTTGAATCATTGAAGGCCGGGTCCTGGCTCTTTTTGAAGTCCCTGTAGACCTTCCCCATGCGCGAAGTCCCCACGCCGAGACCTATCGAGTCGTCGGGCCTGCCGAAGGCGGCCCCGCTTATGTTGGCGCCGAGGCTTAAGTGGGCGTTGAACTGCGCCACCTTCTTGCTCTGCTCTCCGGCCCTGAGCCACACGCCTACGGTCTCGGTCACCATCTGGTCGATGCTCACGCCGAAGCCCTTGTTCTCGGCCTTTACGAGCCCCGCGTTGCCGGGGTCGGCGGTATTGGCAAGCTCGGCCACGCTCCTGCCCTGCCTGTTCCAGTAGTAGACCCTGTAGTTCCCGTCCTTTCCTGCGGGCTTAAGAGCGAAGTTCAGCTCGGCCATGTAGAACGGGTTGTCGAAGGCGTCGACATAATCGCCATTGCCCTCGAAGGCCCCGACGGATATGTCTATGTTCTCAACGGGCCAGTATGTGACCCTTACGCCGGGGCCGTAGAAGTCCCCGGAGCCGCCGAACTCTATCGCGGGGTTATTGACGAAGGTATTGGCCATGAACTGGGTCCTCTCGTTGTTGGCGAAGTCGTTGGAGTCGAAGTACCCGGTTATGTCGAGCTGTCCGGCAGAGACTATGAGGCAGGGGCCGAAGCTGTGCTCGTAGTAGACCTGGGTCATGTGCACGCTGGTGTCGTTGAACGACTCGATATCGGCGTTAGTGCCCGTAGAGTTGCCGTTGGGAGAAGTAAAAAGGGCCGGGAGGTTTCTTAAACCGGTCCCGTGCTGAAAGTCAAGGACCACTACCGCCCTGCCGTCCTTGCCCACAGGGGACTCTATCGCGAGGTCCGCGGAGACGGCCGCCGCCCCGCGGGTATGCGCGCCTTTTATGCGGTTTATGCCATGAGCCGTGATTGTCAGGCCCCCGCTTATCTTCAAGCCGTATATGCTGTGTATCGGGTGGAGCTTGTGGCCGAGCTCGTCAACTACTTCGGTATCCTGGGCCTTCTTCTCAAGTGCCTCTATCCTTGCCTTCAGTCCCTCTATCTCGCCGCCGGAAGCGGCCTTTTTGGCATCCCCCCCCTCCTCTGCCCATGCTCCGCCGCCCAAAAACACGATCGTCAATGCGAAAACCAGCGCCAACAGCCTCTTCATCTTTTGCGGACCTCCTGATGTTTTCTTTGGGGCTCAGTCATGCTCGTCATGCGTCGAATACGGCCCATGACTGTGGATATGCGTTATGTCGCCGTGCCTGTGCGTGTGTTCGTGTATTATGTTCGCCCTCAAAAGAAGGTCCTTGTCCCTGAGCACCGCGGCGGCCGGGCCGTCCGAGACCACCCTGTGCGATTCGTCAAGGACTACCGCCCTGGAGGCGAGGTCTTCCACGAGGCTCAAGTCGTGCGTGGCCATTACGCAGGTCTTGTTGAGTCCCTTGAGGGACTGCAGGAGATCAAAGAGCCAGACCTGGGTCCTGGGGTCAAGCCCGTTCGTGGGCTCGTCCAGCAGGAGCACGTCAGGGTTTACGGAGAGCGCCGACGCTATGGCGACCTTTTTCTTCTCTCCGCTGCTGAGCGTGTACGGGGCCCTCTCCGAGAGGTTCGATATCCCTAACATCTCAAGGAGTTCATCGACCCGTCTCTTTATATCGGTGGCCTTAACCCCGAGCTGAAGCGGGCCGAAGGCCAGCTCGTCGTAGACCGTAGGGCAGAAGAGCTGGACATCCGGCTCGGGGAAGACGAAGCCGACCCTTTCCCTGAAGCACCTGAGAAAATCCCCGCTTAAAGCACCCTCGGTGACAGCGGCCCCCATGAACTCGACCTTCCCCTCCGATGGGAACAGGAGCCCGTTCAATATCTTCAGGAGCGTGGATTTGCCGCTCCCGTTGGCCCCCAGCACCGCGAGGCTGTCGCCGGAGCGGACGCTGAAGCTCACATCCTTTAAGGCGAAGAGGCCGCCGTAACCGTAGCTGACCCCCTCGACCCTGTAGACCTCTTCATTCATACCGGCACCGGGTCAAGAGCTGAGGCCGAAGGATAAAAACAGGAGGAAGAGCGTGGACCCGATCCAGATATAATCCCGGGGCCCAAGCTCGGCGTCCCTCAGAGTCTTTATCTTTCCGTTAAAGCCCCTGGAGGCCATAGCCATGTTGACCTCTTCGGCGGTGTTAAGAGATTTCTTTAATATCAGGGCGACGCGCGAAGAGAACCACTCCTGCGACTCTTTTATCCGCACGCCGCCTATGGTTCTTGATCTCCGCGCGAGGCTGGAGTCCTCGGCGACCTTTAAAAGTATGAATATGAACCTGAACATCATAAAGAGGGCCGTTACGAAAAACCGGGGGAGAGGCAGACCGGCAAGCCCTCTGAAAAACTCCGTCTGTCCCGTGGTCAGGAGCAGGAGCGCCGCCAATGATACCATGGACGCAACCCTGGTGACAAAGAAAAGTCCGTTTGAGACCCCTTCCCGCGTGACCTCGAAACCGAAAGGGCCGAGGCTTACTCCGAAGAGCCTTTCGCCCGGAGTAAAAAAACCGAAGAAGACCGGAGAGATAAGGATGAGCGTAAAGACAACGGACGGCCAGACCCGCTTTGCCAGAGCCGAAAACCCGACCCCCGATAAGACCGTCAAAGAGGCCGTTAAAAGGACCGCCGCCGCTAAAGTGTGGATGTTCACGGAGAACGCGGCGGCCGCGATGAGAAAAAAGACCCCGGCTATCCTTGCCCTCGGCGCAACCATTTGTAAAAGCCCCCGTCTTTTCGAGTACCCCTCGGCCTCCATCACCTCCCTCATGAAACCGGAGAAGTTCTCAAGGTTCTTATCTATAAAAGACCTTGGTGCGGCCTTGCCGCCGCCTGCGGCGCATGGCCCGCTTCTGGCCTCTTTAAACCATTCGGGCAGTCTCATCTGCGCCATATCCTACCCCACAGGTATATCAAAAAGACGATAACCGCGCTTGCTCCGAGGGCTGAGATGACATAGAAGACGCCGCCCTTGAAGCCCCCCTGTGCCCACGGGGCCGAGTACCCCGGGAAAACCCCCTTCCACTCGGGCACGCTCCTCATGCCTTCGGGCACAAATCCTATGAGCTTTGAGATTTCGTCCCTGGACCATTCGCCCCACGGCGTGCCGGAAAACAAAAGCCCTATGGGCACGAACGCTATCAGCGCAGCGAGCAGTACCCAAAGGTGCCCGAGCCCGCCCCTTTCTTCATGGAGCGCCCCGCCGGTCTTCAGTACGTAGGAGAGGACGAGGGCTGTGCCCAGGGCCTCGACCGGGCCTGAAAAGACCAGGTGCGGTATCATCATCGCAGGTAGCGTCACCCCTATCGGATAAGGGGCGTACAGCGGAACTCCGTCCGCTGAGCGCGCTATGAGCGGCTGGACCCCAAGTTCAAGGGCTACGGCCAGGGCCGCGATATTCACCGCCGCATAAGCCGCCAGCGCAGAAGCCGCGAACGACCGTATCCCCGAAGGGGTCCCGGCCGAGAGCGCCTTTCTTATGTAGTAGCCCGAGAAGCTCATAAGAAAGGCCATGTTGAAACAGTTCGCTCCGAGAGTCGTTATCCCGCCGTCCCCGAAGAGAAAGGCCTGGAGCGCAAGCGTCATGCTGAGGGCCACGACCGAAGCCCAGGGCCCCAGGACCGCCGCCACGACTGTCGTGCCGACCATGTGGGTGCTGGTGCCGCCGGGGACCGGGATGTTGAACATCATTATTACGAAAGTAAAGGACGCCCCGAGCGCCAGAAGCGGCAGTTCCTTTGCCTTCAACGCGGATTCGACCCTCCTTGAGGCGATAAACCAGACGGGTATGACGGCGGCATAAAAGGCCGCGCAAGTCCTTGGGCTCAAGTAACCGTCGGGTATGTGCATTCGGATAGATATCCTTAACGGTCTACGGGAGGGGGGCGGCTGTCTTCCGTTCTTTTACGGAACTCTCGTCCCCCGTTTTCTCCCTTACTTTAAGGCCAAAAGCCCGGCCTCTATCAGAAGGGCGTTCACGATGGCCGCGGCCACGGTCGACCCGCCCTTTCTCCCGGCCGAAGCGATGCTGGCCAGACCCGACCCCATAAGCTCGTCTTTAGACTCCACGGCCCCGACAAACCCCACCGGCACCCCGACTATGAGGGCGGGCCTCGGACAGCCCTCCCTTATCATCTTCAACAGCTCCGTCAAGGCCGTCGGGGCGTTGCCTATTGCGACGATCGAGCCGGCGAGGTAAGGGGCGGCCTTACGCATAGAGGCGGCCGTTTTCGTGGTCCCCGCGGCCGCGGCCCTATTCGTTATGTCCCTGTCGGATGAGAAGCAGCGCACCGTCACGCCGAAGGGCTTGAGCCTGCCTTTCGTGATGCCGCTTTCGACCATCTTCACATCCGTTATGATGTCGTGCCCTGACCTGATGGCCTCTATCCCGGCTTCAACGGAGCCGGGGCTGAACTTCAGGATGTCCTTGAACTCGAAGTCCGCGGTTGTGTGTATGACCCTTTTTATTATCGGCAGCCTGAGCGCGTCAGAGCCCTCTTCGTCAAGCTCCTCTGAGATTATCCTGAAGCTCTCTTTCTCTATCGGGTGCTGGGAGAATGGGGAAGGCTCCGCGCCCTTTTTCGCCGAAGACTCTTCTATCCTGTCTACCGTCGCGTCGATAATCCTATTATCGAAGCCGAGGCACCGGGTCATGGTCACTTTAAGCCCCGGGTGTCTTTTCACGGCCTCCTCAAGCTCAGCCGGTATGTCCTCTTTCACATGGAGACCCATGTAGAGGAAGTACGGCATGACCGTTATGTCCGTGAAGCCCTTTCCCACCATCGTCTCTACCGCTTCTTTTATGCCGGGAGAGGCGAGCTGCAAAAACGCGGGAAGGACGAACCCGTACCCGCCCCTCTCGCCTACGGAGGCCGCCACCTGCCGCAATGTCTCGTTGGCCCCCTCGGCCTTGCTCCCGTGGCCGAGGATCAGGACCGCCTTCCTTGAATTTTCCCTGCCGCTTGAAGTCCCCATGAAATTCTCCGTCTTAATGTTCGGTTATGAAAAAGCCCGGAATGAACCCTCTGCCTTAAAAACCCCCTGGCCTTAAAACCCCCGGGGTTTCAGAGCGCTGGAAATAAAAAAATCCCCTCTTCGTGAAACGAAGGGAGGATGAGTGTTCCGATGAAAAAATATCGAGTTCCCTCACCTTCTTTACCTTCGAAGAGTTCCGTGAGGCATATCCGGGCAGGTCTCCTGACTTACGGTTTGTCCTACTCTCCGCGCCTTCCCGGCTTTTTGGCCAGTGGCGTTAATGCGGATTTCGTCCCGTTTACAGTGGCGGGTCCG
>JACRCJ010000215.1 GCA_016219075.1 Deltaproteobacteria bacterium
GCGAATGCCCTAAAGCATTGAGAAACCCCGCGTCCACCCGTTCAAAAATAACATGGAAAAAGATGGTTGTCAACTCGAAGGTTGTTGTGGTTGACAATTACGGGAAGGGGAGGTGGACATGCTTTTGCGTTGTTATGCGGGGTTATGATTTTCCGGAGCGTTTAATCACAAAATTCCCTGTAGCTTGCTACAGGGTTTCCTTATCGATGGGGGAGGGAAGGGTGGGGGTGAAAAAATGTTTTCACCCTCCCCGCTTCCCGTTGCATCGGAAGAGCGCAACGGGAGCCCAGCCCTCCCATCAAGGGAGGGGAGGGTTATTACTTTTTCTTTGGAGCATCCTTCCCGGTGTTCGCCGCGAGCCTTGCCTTGTACTTCTCGCCGAGGAACTCGAACTTCTCTATCCTTCTGTTCCAGGAGTCGACGACATAAATGTAGTCGTCCTTGTCGACGGCGATGCCGGCCGGCAGCACCATCTGCCCCCTGTCGGTCCCGTAAGAGGCGAACGCCATGAGTATCTGGCCTTCCTCGTCGAATATCTGGACATTGTTGAAGGCCGAGTCGACTACATATATGTGCCCTTCGCTGTCCACGGCCACGCCCTTGGGTCTGGCGAACATGCCGGGAGAGTCTCCGAACTGGCCGAACGCCCTGATGAACTTGCCGTCGGCGTCGAATATCTGTACCCTGCCGTTCATGGTGTCCGAGACATAGAGCTTGCCCGTGGGCCCGACCGCTATGTGAGACGGGAAGTTGAAGTCCCCCTCTTCCCTGCCTCTCTTGCCGATGGTAGTCATGTACTTGAGCGTGTCGAGGTCGAAGACTACTATGTAGTGGTTATGGGTGTCCGTGACATATATTTTTTTGCGTTCCGTGTCGACCGCGACGCCCGTGGGCTGTTTGAAAGGGGTCTGCGGCTGAAGGGTCCCCTCGATAGCCCCGGAACCGGCCAGCACCGTGACCTTGTCGGTCTGGGAATCGGCGATGAAGATCCGGCCATTGCCGTCGACGCCCACGCCGATCGGTTTATAGAATATCCTCGCGCCCATCTCGCCGAGGGTCGTCGCGGTCTGCTTTTCCGTGTCCCAGATAAAGACGTCCGCCGCGGCCGTGTCCGTGACATAGATCTTCCCGTCGCGTCCCACGATGACGGACATGGGTTTTTTAAGAGCCGATCCGCCTTCGCCGCCGATGAGGATTTCCGCCGCCGCGGAGCCGGTTTTAAAATCGCCCGCGCCCCTGTAGTCCCTGATATATTTGATCCTCGGCGTATCCGGAGGCTCGGGCCAGTAGAGGTCCGGCAACGGAGCGCCCGCGCAGCCGTAGAGCATGGCCGGGACGGATAGCGTAAGCAGTATCTTTTTAAGCTTTGTCTTCATTGTATCTTCCCCTGCTGATTTTTTTCTGATGCCGGGAGGATAGACCGGACAATGTCAGATATTACTATGCCGGCCATCTTAAAGTCAAGGTTCATCCTTTCGGGGACGGGAATTTTTATCTCCACCGCTCTTTTTCAAGCGACTCTCCCTTCAGTATGATGTGGCACCTGGTGCAGTTGGACCTCGGCCAGAACGTGAAGGCGACCTTGCCGTGGCACCTGCCGCACCATTCCCCCTTGAATATCTCGTCCATGCTGATCGGGTTGGCCCCTGCCTCGGGTATGAAAATCTTCGGATGGCAGTTGTTGCAGCTGAGCCAGTATGTGTGGATGGAGTGGGGGAAGAGCACGTTCGCCATCAGCGGGACTTTGGCCTCTATGAATATGTTGAGGTTAAGAGGCGGCTCATCGACCACATTGGGGTCGAGCGAGCTCTTGGGGTTTATAAAGCCTTTTACCACAGCGCCGGTCCAGTCTGTCAGGCCCTGGGGGTCCTTGGGAAGGGCGTCGAGGGCGATGATGTTGCTGGTGCCTTTCGTCATGCTCGACCTGTTGGAGACTTCATTGAAAAACTTGTCGTAATAGTTCGCGCCGCCGAACTCTTCGGGCCCCTGTTTTTTAGGCTCGGTGTTCATGATTATGCTGTCCAACTGCTCGCGCGAACATCCGGAGACGGCTAAAAACATAGCAAAAGCCGTAAAAAACGCTCTGCTTACCCGCTTTAATTGGAATAGGGCCTTCACTTCAACACCGCTCGCCGATATTTAGTTGCACTTTTTACACTATTTAAAATAGTACTATACGGGTCCCTTTTTTGTCAAGGATTTAATCCTCCCGATATATTGAATAATGTTGACAATTTTCAAATAAAAGGATAAGTGTACTCCTGATGGCTGGAGACAAGACGATATGGTCCGTTGGCGGCGGCAAGGGTGGAGTAGGTAAAAGCATAGCCACAGCCAATATCGGGTGCGGTCTTGCGCTCCGTGGCAAAGAGGTCGTCATCGTCGATGCCGACCTCGGCGGGGCCAATCTGCATACCTACTTCGGCATAAAATACCCGGAGAAGGGCCTCGATGACTTCCTTAAAGGCAGGGCGGTAACGCTCGAGGAGGTAATGATCCCCACGGGGGTCGACGGGGTGCGTTTAATCAGCGGAGGAGGGGAGTTCCTCGGCATAGCCAACCCGGCTTATTCGCAGAAACACAAGCTCATATCCCACATCAAAAAGATCGAGGCCGACTATATCCTGGTCGATCTCGGGGCCGGCTCATCCTACAATGTCCTCGATTTCTTCGCCTTGTCCAATACCGGGATAGTCGTACTCGTGCCGGAGCCTGCGGCCATCCAGAACGCCTACATCTTCCTGAAGAGCTTCGTATACAGGAGGCTCCAGAGGGTCTTTTCCGGCGACCCGCGCATCACTGAAATGATTAAGGACGCCACGGACTTAAGGAGCCCGGGGAGCGTGAAGACCTTCTCGGACCTGTGCGAGCGGATCTCCAAGGAGGACCGGGAGAGCGCGCTACGCGCGCTCTCGGAGATAAAGAGCTTCAGGCCGAAGTTCCTTTTGAACATGGCCGCCTCCAGGGAAGACCTGAGGGTGGTGGACGCGTTCAAGGGGGCGGCCGCCACGTTCCTGGGCCTCGAATCCGACTTCATCGGCGTCATATACTCAAGGGCCCCGGTCAAGGCCAGCGCGAGGAAGATGCGCCCCTTCATGCTCGACGAAGACGCCAAAGAGTCCCGTGAAGAGGTCCTCTCCGTCGTCGACAACCTCATCGGGAAAGTCCGGGAGACGCCTTCTGCCGCCGAGGCCGGCCAGGTCCACGAGGTCTTCGGCTACAACGACAATGTAAGCCACATGGGCACGGTCTTTCATGTCCAGACCGAGGTGCAGGGCGGCCCGGCTCCGGCCGTCGAGACGATCGTCTACAACGGCGGGAGGATTTTTTTCTCCAGGAAGTCGCAGTGGAACGAGCTCTCCGGCGCTATGCCGGGCGTAAGCCTCAAGGAGTTCTCGGCAAGACAGCACAAGGCGGCCATTGCCGCCATAAGGCTCAATAAGATCACGACGCGGGGTTGAGAAAGCCATGGAACAGCGTTTGATACTGGCCGGGTCCTCCGAGGCGTTTACAACCGTCTTCAGGAGGACTCTGGAGGACTGCGGGTTCAGGGTAGAGCTCGGCGGGGGAGAAGGAGCCGGCGGGAATGAAGCGCGCGAGGTCTTCGTCTACGAGATAACAAAGAAGGCGGAGCTTTCAAGCCTCCCTGAAAATAAGGAACCCAAGCCGTATCTCGTCTTTACCGGCGCCGGGATGGACAGAAAGACCCTGGAGGCGCTCAAACAGGGCGGCCTCGTGGGGGTTATCACCGGGGAGTCCTCCCCCGAGGAGATCGCATTTCTGGTGAACTCTGCCTTCTTCTACACCAGGATGCTCAAAAGGAACCCGAGGACCCCTGTAAGCATACCCGTGGAGATCAGGGCAGGCTCAAGGTCGATAAAGACCACGGCGTCGTCCTTGAGCAGGGACGGGATATTCGCCGTCACCCTGAACCCCCTTCCTGAAAACACCGTCTGCGAGATCTTCTTTGAAGACCCGCTCTCCGGCAAAAGGCTCTCCACGGGCGCGCGGGTGCTCTACAACATCTCCATCAACAAGGACTTGAGCATCATCTCAAGCCCGGGAGACCCCTTCAAAAGGATCGTAACGCATCCGGGGATGGCGCTTCTGTTCCTCGACCTGCCCGAAAAGGAGAGGGAACGCCTCGAAAACTATATCAAGACGGTCGGGTAGTCACCCGCCGTATTCCTTCAGTATGCTTACGACCGTGTCGTCCTCGACCTGTTTGAAGTCGATGTATATCTGGCTTACAGCGTAGAACGATTCCGGTACAAGCGGGCAGACCACTTCATCTATCCAGTCCATCGCTTTAAGGCGCTCCACCGTGTCCGGGGGCCCTCCGGGAACGGCCACCACTATCTTTTTCGCCCCCGAGGCCCTGGCCGCCTCTGTCGCCGAGATCATCGTGGAGCCCGTGGCCAGCCCGTCGTCCACCAGTATGACGGTCCTTCCCTCGAGCGGGACCTTTTCCCTGACGGCCCTGTAGAGCTTCAGTCTCCCTGCGGTGACCTTGAGCCGTTCGTTCTTCTCGCGCTCAAGATATTCATCCGTTACCCGGAGGCTTCTTATCGCCATCCTGTTCACGAAGACATGGCCGTCTTCGGTTATGGCGCCGATGGCGAGTTCCGGGTTGTACGGGGCCCTGAGTTTTCCGGCTATTATCACGTCAAGGTCCGCCCCCAGGGCTTTTGCGACTTCGGCCGCCACCACTACCCCGCCTCTGGGGAGGCCCACGACGACGGGACGGTCGCCGCGGTATTTTTCGAGCTCTTTGGCGAGGAACTCCCCGGCCTCTTTCCTGTCAGTAAATATCGTCGGCTTACCTGCCATCTGAGCCACCCTTAGCGTTTTTTCCAGTTTATCCTCTATCGGCGTTTTGTCAAGCGCCGGACGGGGGCAAAGTGCTTGCCCGCGAATGGTTTATAAGCTATAGTTTAATGAACCCTTCGTGGGCTTCAAGCCCGGGGGGCGGCCCTGTTTTAAAGCAATGATTTTCCTCAGATGAAAACCCTTCGTGCCGGGCGTTCAGTCTTTCCGGGCTTAAACCCCCGGGGTTTTCAGAACGCTAAAAATAAAGTGTACCACAGGAAGGCCGCCCATGTTCAAGGCGTTTATTGCCGGGGCCGTGAGGACCCCGGTCGGAAACTTCAACGGTTCCCTCTCTCAGCTGAGCGCCACAAGGCTTGGCGCCATCGTTATAGAAGAAGCCGTCAAAAGGTCGGGGATAAAATCCGGCTCGGTGGACAGCGTGTTCATGTCCTCGGCGCTCCCGGCGGGCCAGGGAGCGGCCCCGGCCAGACGCTCTACCCTGGAGGCGGGGATCCCGAGCTCCGTAAAGACCGCTCTGCTGACAGGCGGCCCGTCCTCATCCCTTCTCGCGGTCCTCTTCGCCTTCGCCGAGGTCTCTTCGGGCGAGTCCGACACTGTCATAGCCGGAGGGATGGAGTCGGTCTCAAGGGCTCCGTACCTTCTGGACAAGGCGCGTTTCGGATACAGGCACGGCAACGGCGAGCTTATCGACTCGATAATAAACGACGGCCTCAGGGACTCATACGGGGGTTTCTACATAGGCGAGTCCGCCGAGACGGTGGCCGCGCGCCACGCCGTTGGCAGGGAAGAACAAGACCTCTGGGCGCAGACGAGCTCTTCAAGGGCAATAGAGTCGCAGAAAAACGGCGCCTTCGACGCCGAGATAGCCCCGATAATGATCCCGGTGGGCCCGGACAAATTCGCTTCCGTCAACTCAGACGAGGGGCCGCATAAACACGAGACGCTGAGGCTTTCGACGGTCCCGTCCCTCTTCAAGGATGGCGGTACAGTGACATCGGGCAACTCCTCGGGCGTCTCGGACGGGGCCGCCGCGGTGGCAGTAGTCTCGGAGAGGGCCGTGAAACGCTACGGCCTGGCCCCATCCGTCCGGATAACCGGGGGGGCCTGCTTTGGAGCGGACCCTGAGATGTTTTCGGTGGCCCCGGCTGAGGCTATAAAGAAGCTCCTTAAAAAGACCGGCCTGAAGGTCAGAGACATAGACCTCTTCGAGATAAACGAGGACTTCGCCGCCTCGACCGTCGCCATAATGAAAGAGACGGGTATAGACGGCGAACGGCTCAATGTGGCCGGCGGCGCGATAGCGCTCGGAAACCCGCTCGGGGCCTCAGGGGCGCGCGTACTGACCACATTGGTCCACGCCATGCGTTCAAGGGGCGCCAAAAGGGGGGTTGCCGCCGCAAGCTCCGTAGGAGGAGAGGCCGTGGCCCTGCTTGTAGAGAGCGTGGACGGGTCTCTCTAACAGGATGCTGAAAAAGTCCTTCCATGGCTTTTTCAGCTGCGACTTGGCCGAAGTGAATTCGTCCAAGTCTTACAAATTGCTTTTTATAATGTTGGTGCGCCTGAGACTTCGATTTCAGCTTTACTTGCCGTATGGCCACGGGGACTTTCTATTAACGCTAAAAAAGTCTCGCAATTGCACTCCCTTTTGGTCGTGGCTGGAAAGGAAGATTTCATTTGTATAGCTCGCCTTATCACTTCGTGAGCCGGCGAGCACCCAGTGGCAATCCATTCATGGATTGCCGGGGGACCCGCCCGTTGGCGGGTCGGGTTGAGTTTTTCCGCAACCTGCTAGTAGCTTTTCAAGGAAAGCCCCGGCCTGAAATATGCCAGACAAGACTATAGCGGAAAATATCGCCCGCTTCGGAGCGGGACTCAAGTCCGGGGACCTCCCGGCGGACGCGGCGCACGAGGCCAAAAGAAGGCTCATCGATTCAGTCGCCTGCGCGCTCGGAGCTTGGGGCTCTCTCCCGGCTCAATACGCGAGGGAGGAGGCCCCGGCGGTAAACGAGGGGCTTACGGCTACCGTTATCGGCTCGTACCGCACGGCCCCGGAGCACGCCGCGTTCGCCAACGGGGTGATGATAAGGTACCTGGACTTTAACGACACATACCTCTCGAAAGAGCCAGCCCACCCCTCGGACAACATCGCCGCGGCTCTTGCCTGTTCCGAGGCCGCGGGAAGGACCGGCCCGGAGCTTTTAGCGGCGATAGTGGCGGCCTACGAGGTGCAGTGCGCTCTGTGCGACGCCGCCTCTTTGAGGGTCAGGGGGTGGGACCATGTCACCTACGGCGCTTTTTCTTCCGTTCTTGCAGCCTCGATGCTGCTGGGGCTTACCGAAAAAGAGACCGTTCATGCCCTTGGCATAGCCGGGACGACTTCGGCCGCGTTAAGACAGACCAGGGCCGGAGAGCTTTCGATGTGGAAGGGGTGCGCCTTTGCCAACTCCGCGCGTAACGCCGTCTTCGCGGCGATGCTGGCCAGGCGCGGCATGACCGGCCCCTCTCCCATATTCGAGGGAGAGTTCGGTTTCTTCAAACTCGTCTCCGGCCCCTTCTCACTTGAGCTCGGAGGAAGGGAAAAGCCTTTTAAAATCCTCGACACCTATATAAAATACTATCCCGCGGAGTACCACGCGCAGAGCGCCATAGGGGCCGCCGCAGAGCTCTCAAAAGAGATCAAGGATATAGCCCTCATAGAGTCCGTAACGGTGCATACCTTCAGGGCCGCTTACGAGATAATAGGCTCTGGGCTACAGAAGTGGGCGCCTAAGACCAGGGAGACCGCCGACCACAGCCTGCCGTACTGCGTGGCGGCGGCGCTCTTCGACGGTACCGTTACGCTCGACACCTTCTCGGATGAGAGGCTCGGAGATAAAAAACTCTCAGGCCTTCTCTCCAAAATCAAGGTCTCCGTAGACCCCGCGCTCGACTCCATGTACCCGGAGGCCGTGCCCAACAGGGTCGAGGCGAGGCTGTCGACAGGAGAGACCCTCACGAGGGAGGTACTGTACCCGAAGGGCCACCCGAAGGACCCTCTTACTGACTCTGAGGTCGAGGAGAAGTTCAGGAGGCTCGCCGTCCGGTACTTCTCCGAAAGAGAGACGGCCTCTGTATTGAAGGCGCTCTGGTCGGTTGAGAAGATGAAGGACTCGGGTGAGATATTGAGGCTTTTCAGGAGAGGCGGTTAGACCGTGGGAAGACTGAGGGAGCTTATAAAAAAAGGTACCGTTGCCGTTCCAGGCGCCTTTAACGCCGCCTCGGCTCTCCTTGTCGAGAAGGCCGGGTTCGAGGCGGTCTATGTCTCGGGGGGCGGGCTTTCGGGGTCGTGGGGGCTTTCCGACACGGGGCTTCTTTCAAGGGACGAGGTCGTAAAGTGTACCTCCTTGATAACCGGGGCCGTCGGCATCCCGGCCATAGTCGATGTGGACACGGGTTTCGGAGGCGTGGACGAGACGGCGGAGACGGTCAGGCTCTTTGAGGCCGCCGGGGCCGGGGCCGTTCAGATAGAGGACCAGGAGTTCCCCAAGAGGTGCGGCCACATCTCCGGCAAAAGCGTCGTCCCTGCCGAAGAGTTCGTTTTGAAGATAAAGGCCGCCGCCGGGGCGAAGAAAGACAGCGACTTCCTTGTCATAGCGAGGACCGACGCGAGGGCCATAGAGGGGCTCGGAAAGGCCATAGAGAGGGCGAACCGGTATATCGAGGCCGGGGCCGACATGATCTTCCCGGAGGCGTTGGAGACTAAAGAGGAGTTCAGGGAGTTCGCGAAAGAGGTAAGAGCGCCGCTTTTTGCCAACATGACCGAGTTCGGCAAGAGCCCGTATATAAGCGTTGACGAGTTCGCGGAGCTCGGGTACTCCGTCGTCATCTTCCCGATGACCGCTTTCAGGGCCGCGATGAAGGCGATGGAAGGCGTTCTGGAGGAGCTTAAAAGGGAGGGGACGCAGAAAGGGCTGCTTGATAAGCTTGAGACGAGGGAAGAGTTCTACAGGCTCATCAAGTACTCGGTGTGAAGGCCGATGGAGAGGAAGACTTCGAAGATAGCGTGCCTCAAGTGCAGGCATTTCTACGTCACATGGGACGAGTTTTTCCCGAGGGGCTGCAAGGCCCTGGGATTTAAGAGCAGGGAGGTCCCATCGAAAGTGGTCTTCGGCTCTTCGGGCATCGAGTGCCAGAAGTTCGAGCCGAAGAAGTCCGGGAAGGCCGGGTGAGCCCGTCTGTCCTTGACCCGTCATAACCCGGTTGTTATACTCACAAAAAAACACCCTTAAAGGAGAGTTATGGGGCTCGTACAGTTTGACCCGTTCAAGGTAATAAGGGCCGCGCTCAAAGGCGGCGGAGACTTCGCGGACATCTATGTGGAGGACGGGGTCAACAATTCGGTAGTCTGCGAGGAGGACAGGATCGAAAAGGTCATCTCCGGGCGCGACCGCGGAGTCGGCATAAGGGTCATAGCGAACCTGAAGACCTACTACGCCTACACCAACGACCTTACTGAAAAGGGCCTCCTTGAAGTCGCCGGGGTAGTGGCCAAGGGCGTGAGGGAAGGCAAACCCGTCGGCGACATCGGCCCTTTTAATGTTAAAAAAGAGATCGCAAAGGGTTTTGACATAAAAAAGATGCCTCCGGCGGTAGAGCTTTCAGAGAAGGTGAAACTCGTAAAGAGGGCCAACGAAACGGCCCGGTCCTTCGACAGGAGGATAACGCAGGTACGGGTGGTCTACGGAGACGGGATCAAGAAGTTTGCCGTCATAAATTCTCTGGGGGAGTGGATAGAGGAGGAGAGGACCGGGCTTGTATTCATCTGCTCGGCGGTCTCCAGGGAACAGGACGTCGTGCAGACGGGCTACGAGCCGCTGGGCGGGGCCGTAGGCCTTGAGGTCTTCGACGAGACGCCGCCGGAGAAGGTCGCCGAGAACGCCGCCAGAAGGGCCGTCATGATGCTGTCGGCCAGGAGGGCCCCCGGCGGAAAGATGGGGGTGATTTTGTCGAGCGAGGCGGGAGGAACGATGATACACGAGGCCGTTGGCCACGGGCTTGAGGCCGACCTCGCGCTTCAGAAACTCTCGGTCTACTCGGGAAAGATAGGCGAGAAGGTCGCCTCTTCCCTCATAACCGTCCTTGACGACTCGACGATCCCTTACAAGAGAGGGTCTTTCTTCTTCGACGACGAGGGGAGCCCGGCGCAAAAGACGGTGCTCGTCGAAAACGGGGTCCTCAAGGGCTACATGTGCGACAGGCTTAACGCCATGCGCTCCGGCGGAAAGTCCACCGGGAACGGCAGAAGGGAGTCCTACCACCACAGGCCCATCCCCCGCATGACGAACACGATGATAGCCCCCGGAAAGGAGAACCCGGCCTCCATCATAAAGTCGCTCGACAGGGGGCTCTTCGTCAAGAAGATGGGAGGAGGGCAGGTGAATACCGTAAACGGGGATTTCGTATTCGAGGTGACAGAGGGCTACATGATAGAAAACGGCAAGGTCGGAGAACCCGTCAGGGGAGCTACTCTTACGGGCAACGGCCCCGAGGTGCTTATGAACATAGACATGGTAGGGTCTGACCTCGGCTTCGGCATAGGCACCTGCGGCAAGGACGCGCAGGGAGTGCCGGTATCCGACGCGCAGCCGACTCTTCGCATCCCCGAGATAGTCGTCGGGGGCGATGTAAGGGGGTAAAGAGATGACAAAGGAGTCCTGGCGGACGGCGATTTAAAAGCTGATTGAACGGGTGTGCCACTCCGCAATCCCGTCGCTTTAGCTTTGGATTAAGGAGTGGCAAATATAAATGGTTTTTCCGTACCATCAAGGTTCTCCAACTCAAGTACCTGCCGCCGCCTGCCCCCGTATGATGTTGACAGCCTCAGGGTATATACCTTAAAATAGACGGAAAGCCTGTTTCCTTTTTACGCTCTTCAAAATATGAAGCTTGCCAACATCATACTCGCTCTACTCGCGGTCGTCTTCGCCTTCTCCCTGGCCGTGGTGACGCATGTCGTAAACCCCTCGGAGAGCGTGAACGCGCTTTGGCTCGTCGTCGCCTCGGCGTGTTTCTTCGTCATCATCTACAGGCTCTACGGGGCCTTCATCGCCGCTAAAATATTAGCCCTCGACGACAAAAGGACTACCCCCGCGATAAGGCTTAACGACGGCAAGGACTACCACCCAACGCACACGCTGGTCCTCTTCGGACACCACTTCGCCGCGATAGCCGGCGCCGGCCCCCTGATAGGCCCTGTCCTTGCGGCCCAGTTCGGCTACCTTCCGGGCTTTCTCTGGATACTCATCGGGGCGGCCTTCGGCGGGGCCGTGCACGACATGGTGATTCTGGCGGCCTCTGTGAGGAGGGACGGCTGTTCGCTTGCGCAGATGGCGAAAAACGAAGTCGGCCCCGTGGCGGGTTTTACGGCGGCCCTTGCCATACTCTTCATAATCATAGTCGCTCTGGCGGGCCTGGGCCTTGCGGTAGTAAACGCCCTGTACAGAAGCCCGTGGGGCGCCTTCACGATTTTCTCGACGATTCCGATAGCCCTTTTCATGGGTGTATATCTCTACAGGATGAGGCCCGGCCGTGTCATGGAGGTGAGCGCCATAGGTGTTGCCTTGCTTATTGCGGCCGTGATACTCGGCAGGTATGTGCCGGGGTCTTTCCTTGAGCCGCTCTTCTCGCACGACAGGACATTTCTTATCTGGGCGCTCGCCATATACGGGTTTCTCGCCTCGGTGCTGCCGGTCTGGCTTTTACTCGCTCCGAGGGACTACCTTTCGACCTACATGAAGATAGGCACCGTCCTTATTCTCGCGGCGGGCGTCATATTCATGGCCCCCGACATCCACATGCCGGCGGTGACGAAGTTCGTGGACGGCGGGGGGCCGATAATCCCGGGGACCCTCTTCCCGTTCATGTTCATAACGATAGCGTGCGGGGCTATCTCGGGTTTCCACTCGCTCATCTCTTCGGGCACCACGCCGAAGATGATAGAGAGGGAGAGCGACATAAAGATGATCGGGTTCGGGGCGATGCTCGCCGAGGGGTTCGTGGCCGTCATCGCCATCATAGCCGCCACTGTCCTCATACCCGGCGATTACTTCTCGATAAACACGACCCTCACCGCGCAAACTCTGACGGCCATGGGTTTTCCCCCGGCCAACATAGCGGAGCTTTCGTCCACGGTCGGGGTGAATGTGGCCGGGAGGCCCGGCGGGGCGGTCTCGCTTGCCGTCGGCATGGCCTACATATTCTCCGGGTTGCCGGGGATGAAGGGGCTCATGCCCTACTGGTACAACTTCGCGCTCATGTTCGAGGCGCTCTTCATACTGACGACCGTTGACGCCGGGACAAGGGTGGCGCGCTTTATTCTGCAGGAGTTCGGCGCTTACGCCTATAAGCCGCTCGGGCGCATGAACTGGATGCCCGGGACGATACTTACCAGCGCCATCGTAGTCGTCTCGTGGGGGTATCTCATAAGCTCCGGGAGTGTCTCGACCATCTGGCCGATGTTCGGCGTGGCCAACCAGCTTCTGGCCGCTTTGGCTCTATGCGTCGGCACAACGGTGATCTTAAAGATGGGAAAGCTCAAGTACGCGTGGGTTACCTTCGTGCCGATGGTATTCATGTTCATAATGACCGTCACGGCCTCGTGGAAGCTCTACTGGATATTTACAGAGCGCGCCGCCGCGGCCCTGCCCGGCGACGCCTTCACCTACCGGGTGGATTCCGTTCTTGTGGCCCTCATGGCCGCGCTTGCCGTGGTGGCCGTGGCCGACTCTGTAGTCAAGTGGCGGGGTCTGTACGCGAACAACAGGCTACGGTTGACAGGAGAGGTGAAAGTAGCGGATAATGAATAGGAGTCTGTTTTTTTAAATCATCTTAACCGACCCGTAAGCCTCAGCCTCTCACCCGGAACATCCTCACGAACATCATCCCGAAACTATCATGAAATGAGACTTCAGGTATAGCCGGAAAGACCCGGCCTGTGCTCATGAAGAAGACCGTTCTTTTACTGATCATACTCACGGTCCTTTTAAGCGTCTCCTCCTCCGAAGCCCGAAGGCTTTTTAAGGAGAAGGCCTACCAGAAGGCGTGGTGCGAGAGCGCCGGAGGGGTGACGGAAGTTGTCCTTCAGGACAAAACCCGCGTCGACTGCGTGACGGATGAGTACGCCGTAGAGGCGGACTTCGCCTCCAAGTGGGCCGAGGCCGTGGGCCAATCACTCTACTACTCAATCATGACGGGGAAGAGGCCGGGGATACTCCTCATAATGGAGAAGAAGACGGATGAGAGGTTCCTTGAGAGGGTCAGGGCAGTCACGGAAAGGCTCGGTGTCAGGGTCTGGACGGTTACGCCTGAGAATGGTCTGTAAAAGCGGCCCCGGCCGCCGTCCTGAAGGTTTCTTTCGGTAATCAGTCCCCGGCTTTTTTTGCGTGGGAGCGAAAGAGGAAGAGAGTTGACGGGTTTGGGCGGCGGCTTAAGGCCGGGCCGGGGGACTTGGAAGTCCTTTGAATGGGTGTGCACTCCGCAATCCAGTCGCTAAAGCGACGGGTCAAGGAGCGGCAAATATAAATGATTTTTCCTTACCATCAAAATTCTCCGTCATTTATGGCGGAGAATTTTAATCTTTTTAGCGTTTGATACGCTGAAGCCGTTGTATACGGCGGTTTTCATGGATATACCCCTGATGCCTCATAGCCAGCTCTCCGGGCGGTCTTATTCGCGCGCCCTTAAAAGGGCGCGCTTTCTTAACCTTATGAAGACCCAGCGGCCCGCTCCGTCTACGAGACCTCGACGGTGATCTTCTTAGGCAGCACCTCGGTGGCCCTGGGCAGGTGTATAGAGAGTATGCCGTCCTTGAGGGCCGCCGTTATCTTCTCGGCCGTGATCTTGAAGGGTATGTTTATCGAGCGCATGTACGAGGTGTAGTTCCTCTCCGAGTAGGAGTAGTTCTCTTCTTTCGCACCTGTTTCTTCCTTTATCTCGCCCTTTATCGTAAGGGTGTTCTCCTGCATCGAGATGTCGATGTTGTCCTTTGCCACACCGGGCATCTCGGCCTTCACAAGGACCTCGTCGGCCCGGTCTATGATGTCGATGGCCGGGTAAGCCACCCCTTTCTCCGCAGCGGGTCTTCTCCAGGGGGTCTCTGTTCTCCGCGTAACGGGGAAGAGGTCCTCCCAGATTCTGTCCATCTCGCGTCTCATCGTCTCGAGTTCCCTTAAAGGATGCCATTTTTCAAGCGCCATATAAAACCTCCTTTAAATTTTAATTTTTAGCGTTCTGAGAGCCCCGTGTTTTTTTAAACCCGGGATGGGTTCACCTTTTAACGTTCTGAGAGCCCCGTGGTTTTTTAAACCCAGGATGGGTTCATCTTTTAGCGTTTTGAAAACCCCGGGTTTTAAGACCCGGGAAGGTTCACTGTGAAGGTACGCGACCCTCATTGATCGCAATATAGGTACGGTCCCGTCGGATGTCAAGGGGAGGGGGCAAAAAAACGGCCCCTACAAAAGTCCCGATATCGCAAGAAGCGCGCCTGCCGAGAGGTCCGCGAGTATTATCGACTTGATTGACGGGATGAGCGAGCGGGCGCCTTCCGGGTCTTTGAAGAGCCCGGCCGCGCTCTTTGCGGCGGGTATTGCCGAGAGGAGCGCTATAAGAGAGGGCGCAGGCAGAAACCCCAGCGCGACTGCCGCAACAAGGCTCAAGTACGCCCCGGCCGTAAGAAGTATCATGCCGTAGCGGGCCTTCTGTTTTCCGAGGCGCACCACAAGGGTCAGTTTGCCGGCCTTCTGGTCGGCCTCGAAGTCCGGGAACTCGTTTATATAGAGGAGCGCGGTTATGAGAAACGATACGGGAAGCGCGGCGAAAAAGGGGAGCACTGACATCTCCCCCGTCTGGACGATATAGGAGCCGAGGACGGTCAGGAGGCCGAAACACAGCCCCACGGTCACCTCTCCAAGGCCCCTTGAGGCCAGCGAGAGCGGGGGGGCCGAGTAAGAATAGCCGAGGAAAAGGCCGAGACCTCCTATCAGAAGAAGAAGCGGGGTGGTCATGCAGGTGAGATAAAGCCCCGCAAGGCTTCCGAGTATAACGAGAACGACCCCGAAATGCAGGGTCCGCTCAGGGCTTATAAGCCCCTTTTGTATGAAGAGGGACCCGCCGGTAAAGGGCGTCAGCGCCTTCGTGTTTATGTTGTCAGTGCCGTTTTTAAAGTCGAAGTAGTCATTGAGGACATTCATCCCGGCGTGGTAAAAGAGGGCGGCCAGGAGCGAGAGGGCGAAAAACAGGACCGAAAACCTTCCGGTAGAGCGGTAGGCGAAGGAGGCCCCGACCGCCACCGGCAGCGCTATGGCCGGCAGGAACTGCGGCCGGGTCGAAAGGAAGTAGAGTTTTGTCTTCGACATCAGAGAATCGTCCTCAGTCTGTCCTTGATGGCGGCGCCACACAACAGTATACATGAAAAAAGCCCCTGTGCCAGGGTACGGGGATGTCGAAATGACAAAGGCACCGCCCGTGTGGGCGATACCTTTGTCAAAACCGTCGGATAATCGCTTATCCGGATGATTACTTCGCGGCAGGAGCGGCGGGTGCGGCAGGGGCAGCGGGAGCCGTGGCCGGGGCTGCAGCCGGAGCGGCCTCTTCAGCCTTCTTCTCAGCCTTCTTCTTCTTGGCGGCCTTCTTGTGCTTCTTTTCGGCCTTCTTTTCAGCCTTTTCAGCCTTCGGCGCCTCAGGGGCTGCGGCCGGGGCGGTCTTGGCGGCCTCAGCGGCCTTGGCCGGCTCGGCTGCCTTCTCAGCGGCGATAGACACTGTTGCGAACGATACAGCCGCGAAGAGTGCTACGATTGCGATAAAAGATCTTTTCATTTGTACATAACCTCCAGGATTTTTATAAAACTGCTGGAAGTATTATGTAGCATAATCCGTGCCACGGCTGATATCCGATGATAATCAAGGGGTTGCCTTTTCAGGCGAGCTGCGGGAGCAGAGCGGCTAACCCTTTTGGGGTGTTGGTTGTATCTTTTGGTCTAAGGCTTTTTCAGTGACCGAGCGTCAGGGCGAGCACTATGGCCACAAACGCAATATAAAGGAGACCGTTAAGGATGAAGAGCGGGGCGGTGATCTTCTTGACCCTTAACACTATGTAGTAGAGCCACAGGCCAGCGAGTATCGTGATTACGCTGCTGGCGGCTACCGTGACATTGATGGTCCACGGCGTTAAGAATATGCCTATGGCCGGCAGCAGGCTCCCCTGAAAGACCATGGCTCCGGTGATGTTGCCGACGGCCATTGTGTCCTTGCCGCTCCTTATCCAGATGAGGCTGTTTATCTTCTCAGGGAGCTCCGTTGCAATGGGGACGATGAGCAAGGCCAGGGCTATGACCGGCAGATGGAGTATCTCGGCGAGCCCTTCGACCCCGCCTACGAATCCCCTGGCGCCGATTATTATCAGGGCGAGGGCTATCAGGAGCTGAAGGAGCACCAACGCCATGTGTTCCTTTATTATGAGCCCCAGGTACAGACCCTTGCTCTCTTCGGTGGCGTGCCCGTCCTTTACCAGCGCCGAGCTCGCCTTTATCGTCTCGAGGACATAGTAGAAGTAGGTCAACACCAGCATAAGGGCTACAAAGACCCTTAGTAGCCTGTACTCGTAAGGCGCAAAGGCCACGAGGAAGGCCAGGGTGAAGGCGAAGAGGAAAAACTCGATGTCGCGTTTGAAGCCGGTCCGCTCCGGGGTTATCGACTGGCGTTTCCTTCTCCCGGCGAACTTGAAGGCCGCGGCTCCTATCAGGAACATCGCAAGGGTAGCGAGCATGAACGGGGCGCCGAGTATCGCTCCGACACCGACCTCCTCGCTGACATGCCTGGAGTTCCCGCCGAAGATGGCTACAAGCGGGACCATCGTCTCCGGGAGCGCCGTGCCTACGGCGGCGAAGATGCTTCCGGTCACGCCCTCGGAGAAGTTAAGCCTGGCCCCGAGCGACTCTATGGCGTTGGTGAAGACCTCGCTGGCCGCTATGATCACGACCAGGAAGAATATGAGTACAAGTATTTCGTGAGCCAAAAAAAATCACCTCGTCCTTTTGTTTTGTCACGGCGTTGAAAAGATGCCTGAGGGGACCTTTCTGCGGAAAGCCCCTCTCCCATGCGTTTTTTTAAGCGCCCTCTTGACCGGCGCCGTCTTTTCTCTGTCTTAAGAGCTCTCCTCTTTCCCCCCTGAACAAAAGAAGGAGCACCATGCCGGCTACGAGTATCGAGGAGCCGATTATTATGAACCATATCCCCGGGTCCCTGTTTATCGTAAGTACCACATACGGGGATATGATGTAGTCCTGGAGGGTAAGGACCTTTCCGTCAAGGACGGTCTGTCCGCCGGTGGCCCCGATAGGAAGATATGCGGCGTTGCCGCCGCCGGAGACGACCTCGATATAGGGGTTACGGAACTCCTCGGAGCGCGAGGCGGGCCTGCCCTCGGGGTCGAGCGCGAAGTCCGGGTAGAGGTCCCCGAGCCTGTAGGTCATGCCGCTCTTTGCCGCGGACGGAGAGTTCATGTTGAGCCTCAGCGGCTCGCCGTCTATCTCGAGGATGAACCCCGTGGGGGTCCTGCCCTGGTCCATGTGGTAGTAGGCGACCCCGTTGTAGACAAGCGGGCCGTTTATCTCTATCACTCCCTTCTTGACCTCGGTCCCGCCCTCAAGCAAGGTGACCCTGGTCTTGAGCGACTCGATATCCCCTGAGGGTGAGGGGGTCATCTCGACGCCGTCGAGCCTGATTGAGAGTCCGTTGACATGCGGGACCGGCACGGTCTCGCCCTGCATGACGGTCGTGCCGTAGCTCCTGAACCCGCCGGCGCTTCCGGCGAGATGCCCAACGAGGGCGACCATGAACCCTATGTGCACGATGTGTGGGAAGAAAGACTGCCAGGGCCTTTTGCCCTTGACTATCGAGTAGACCTTGTCCGCGGTACAGACTACCGTATTGACCGTAAAGACGGCCATCAGAAAGACAAGTATGTATATCCAGAGCGATAGCTCCGGGTACTTCGGTCCCGTCGAAAGGAGCCACGGGAAGAGTATCGACTGGTCTAAAGCCCTCGAGAACCCCGGGGACTTAACCGTGACGATTGAGCCCCACGCGGCATCCAGGCAGATTACCACCGTAAGCGCTATGGTAAGCTTGACGGAGGCGAAAAAATTCCAGATACCCTTCATCGGTGCTACTTGAACCACCTTATTATGTTATCCGAGAACTTTTTGTTGTCGGCCTCGTTTATGAACCTGTTGGCGAAGGGCGCGTCATCGGCGACCACCACGACCTTGCCCTTGCCGAACTCGGCTACCCCGGCTATGCCGAAGGACTGGACGGGCTCGTCCTTGTCGTAGATTCTGTTGCGGTTAAGGTCGGCCCAGGCACGGTCTGAGGTGGCTGCCACCGTGACGGCCTTGTCCTCGGTCATGAGGCCCCATGTGCCGTATACGGCTATCTTTTTAACGCCTGTGGTGAGGGGGTGTTTATTAATCTTCGTGACCAGGAAGTCCTGTGATTGGCCGGCGATGTTATCCCCGGGCTGAGAGATGACGAAGTTCGATACCAGTATGCCGAAATGCTCGGTGAGACGGGCCACGGGCTTTGATATGTGAAGGAGCACAAGGAGGTTGCCCCCGTCGCGGACGAACTGCACAAGGGCCTCTATCTCATCGGGCCAGAGGTCCCGTGAAGGCCCGGCGAATACGAAGGTCTTTACCCCTTTGAGCGACTCCGGGGTGACTTTGACCATGCTCACCGACACATCCTCTCCGGCCTTCCTGAACCCTTCGTAGAAGGCCGAGTAGTGAAGCGGGCCTGTCTCAACGGGCGAGAATATCTCGGCGTGGGAGAGGTCGAAGACGGTCCTGCCGGGAGCCGCTTTCTTGGCCACGGAGCCTTTTGCCGCCAGGGAGTCCGGGGGAGACGCGGAAAAGAGTAAAAACGAAAGGGCTGAAACCGCCATGATCTTCAAGATAGCCTTAGACATAGAATCTCCTCAACTAATTTTTTTTCGTGATTTTCCGCCGGCCCCTCCATACCGCCGCTTGAGGCGCATCGATTAGAATATCCGTTGCCGAGCCTCCGTGTCAAGTGATAATGTCGGAGATCTGGAGCGGACTCTACATGGCGGTATGGGAGGGGCGAAAAACCCGTCGCGATATTTTATCCTAAAACCCCGCCGCCGTGTTGTCTTGAGGCAGATTTTGAGACTTTTTAATCCCCTGTCGGGGTTTAATTCCCCGCGGCTTGCCGCGTAGGCTGACTAACGATATTTCCTTCGACTACCCCGCTGCTTGCGGCGGGGTAGTTTATTTTTTGCTGGAGAGTTTTTGGAGTTGTGATAAAAATAGAAAGTGCGGCCCGGTGCGGCATTTTAATTTCAGAGGGAACTCCCCGCCTGTAAAGGCGGGGATGAGAGCAAATTCCCGTGTCTTCCTTGCCGTACGAGATGATGGAATGCCCGCGTGAACACGGGGAAAGCGGCGCATACGGTATATAAGCCCCAATATCATATTGTGTCGATCACCATGCGCGGGCTCCTGCAGACCAACAGAAGATGGCTCCGCGCGCTAAACGGCCCAAACGGTTAAGGACAATGGCCTTTATCTTATTTCTGGGATTTATTATTTTTCTTGCAGCCATCTGTCTGCATATAGCGGTATGGCGTTGGCGGCATCCACAAAATCACCCGCTGGCGTTATTAGCTATTTTCATCCTTCTACCGTTCGCCTTCTTTATCGCATGCATCGCGCTAACCCTCTCCGGCAAGACAGCGTGGGCCATGGCATCTACGGACCTCCTGGCAGCGTACCTCCTTAATTTTTCCTTTTCCGCGGCGTATATATTGAGCTACCCGGCTGTGCAGGCCGCGTCACCGTCACTGGTAATAGTATTGATGATCGGCAATTCAGGCGCAGAGGGGCTCCTTCGCGGCGACCTGGCGCACGTTTTTGACGATGATGTAGTCTTGGGGCCGCGTATAGAGGACCTGGTCAAGGGAGGCCTCGTTACCGTGGAGGGCGGGTATTACAGACTCACATCGAAAGGTACGGTATTGATCAGATTCTTTGTGCTGATGCGGTACCTGCTCAGTCTGCCCAGGGGGAGGGGGTAATCCATGTTACAATATCTGGCGGCGTTGGCCTGCACTCCTATTCTGGTCTTTGTTTTACAGATGGCTTTGATCCGTATTTTAAGGTTTTGCGGCATAAGTATCTCAAATCAGGTCATTGTGATTATCAGCGCCCTTGCCGGCCACATACCGATGGGCGCTATTGTCTGGGCGGTCTACCTTAAAGACCTTCCGGATGTGCCCGGAGAGCTGGCCTTGACCGCGATCTACGGCCTCTTTGTTTACGAAGCGCTCGCGTACAGCTACTTCCATCTCTTCAACATGAGCGAGACGGCCCGAAGGATCAGGATACTCCTGGAGATATACGCGTCAGGGAAATTGACCGCCTCCGGGATAGCTTCCGCATACAGCGCGAGCGACATGCTCGATACCCGCATCGAGAGGCTCTTGTCAACAAGACAGGTCAGGTGGCAGGGCGGGAGGCTTTTTCTGGACGGGCGGCTGCTTTATTATGCGGCAAGGGTGATCGTGTGGTGGGGAAGAGTCCTTGGTTTCCCTCCACCGGGAAATGTCTTCACCGGAAGCACAACCCGGCCGGACTAGCGCCTGCTCCCGGGATACTTGAGGCCGTTTTTGGCGATTGCGTCCAGCCTGAGGGCCTCTTTGAACCCGGCCAGAGCGCCTTTCGGGTCTTTGATCTTCATGTATATAAGGCCGAGCGCGGAATGAGAGATCGCCCATGTTCAAAAGACAGGCCTTGAAGGAGGACTCATGGCCGGGTAATGCCTTGAGAAAATGAAAAGGTTATCATTTTCCTTGTTTTTTTACCGGATGGATGTGATAAACTGAAAAGATGTACGAACTGACGGTAGAAGCTTCATTTTCAGCGGCACACAACCTGAGGGGCTATAACGGGGCCTGCGAGAACCTCCACGGCCACAACTGGAAGGTCGAGGTCAGAGTCGTCTCCGATGTGCTCGACAAGGTCGGGATGGTCATCGACTTCAGAAGGCTCAAGGGCGAGACCGGGAGGATTATAGAGGGCCTCGACCATAAGTACCTGAACGAAGTGGCGCCGTTTGACAGTGAGAACGCCACTGCCGAGAATATATCGAGGTTTATATACATGAAGCTGAAGGAGACCCTTGGCCCGGAGATAAAGGTGGCAAGGGTAACGGTATGGGAGTCAGAAAACGCCGCAGCCGCGTACTACGAGTGAACGTGATCTTGACATGCCGCGCCGGCGGGGGGAACACAGAGTCTGAAAACGCCGCAGCCGCGTACTACGATGCCCGTAAAAGACAAAAAAATCCAAAAAAGGCCCTATGACATGGCAAAGACAAAAAAGGTGCTCCGTGACATCCAGGGGGAGCCTGATTTCCGGCGGATAAACATCGACAAGGTCGGCGTAAAAGAGATCCGTTATCCCATAGTAGTCCTCGACAAGAAGAATAAATTCCAGCAGACGATAGCCTCTATAAGCATGTATGTGGACCTTCCCCACCAGTTCAAGGGGACCCACATGTCCCGTTTCATCGAGATACTCAACGAGCACAGGGGCGAGCTCACCGTAAAGAAGTTCCCCGAGATACTCAAGAAGATGAAAAAGAGGTTTTCCGCCTCTACCGCCCACATCGAGCTCGAGTTCCCCTATTTCATGGAGAAGGCCGCTCCGGTATCCAAGTCCAGGGGCCTCATGGAGTACAGGTGCAAATACACCGGGGTCCTCGGGGCCGAAAAGGATATCATCCTTGAGGTCATGGTGCCGGTCTCAACGCTATGCCCGTGCTCGAAGGAGATAAGCGACAGGGGCGCGCACAACCAGAGGGGGACGGTCAAGGTGGCGGCACGGTTCAACGGCTTCGTGTGGCTCGAAGACATCATAAAGACAGTCGAGCGCTCGGCGAGCTCTCCGGTCTACTCGTTACTTAAGAGGGTGGATGAGAAGTTCGTCACCGAACAGGCTTACGACAACCCCATGTTCGTGGAGGATGTCGTCAGAGAGGTAGCGATAAACCTGAAGAAGATAAAGAAGGTGAAATGGTTCAGGATCGAGGCCGAGAACTGGGAGTCGATCCACAACCACAGCGCTTACGCCTTCCTTGAAAGGACGGTGGAGGATAAAAATGGCGTCCGGCCTCAGCCTTTGTAAAGTATCTCTTTTACCTTGAGCTTAAGCTCGTCGGCCCAGAAAGGGTTCCCTTTCTGTATGAAACCCTTCACATTGAAGTCAAACCACTTGGGGTCGAGGACAAGGTCGTCTATGATGTCCTTGCCGGTGGTTATGATCGCCGGGATACTGAGCCCGGAGTCCACGATCTTCTTAAGAAGCTCTTCGCCGTCAAGGAGTGATTCCGGGTCGGCCGGGTTCTTAAGGTACAGGTCCGCCACAATGAGGGTCACCCGTTCCTTCCTCAATATCTTTATCGCCTCGGTCGCGTTCTTTACCGAGATAAGCCTGAAGCCGAGGTCCTTTACCGTCCCCTCGACCATCTCTCTGGCGAGCCTGTCGTCTTCGACCACAAGCACCGTGTCCCGGCTCTCGGCCGCAACCGCAGCCGCAGGGGGGGCGAGCGGCTCGGGTATCTCGGTCTGAGGGACCTGTACCGGTTTTGGAGGAGGCGGAGGAGGAGCGGCCTGAACCGTTTTGGCCGGCCTGGGCGCAGCCACGGGCGCAGCAGCCTGTCTATCCTCGACCGTAAGCTCCTTCAAGCGGCTTATGTCGAAACCGTCAAGGCCTTTCCTGACGAAGTGTTCAGCGCCGCATTTTATGCAGCTTATCCGTACCCCTTTCTCCCATTCCCGGAGCATCTCGAACGGGACCCAGAGCCTGAAGCGCGTACCGCAGTCCGCGCAGCTTATTTCAATAGATTCTTTGTTCGGTGACATAACCTTTCAACTTTCCAACCGTCTGAACGGAAAGAACTTCCCGGATACCGGTAATTCGGCGGTTTTTGGGAGAAATAGAGTAAAATTCAGTTTAGCCTAATAAAATCAGCGTGTCAATCTATTATGTCCCGTCAGAACGAGGGCATTGAGCCCTGTACGCCGGCGACCTTGCCGAGGCCTTCGAGCGAGAATGTAAGGAAGACTATCTTCTCCTCAAGCCTCTCGGTATAGGTCAAAACGGCGCTCCAGCACTGGTGCGTGTACTCAAGGCCCCAGACGGCCTCAAGGGATTTTTGCTGGTCGAACGAGTACCTGATGAGGTATGTCAGGTCCAGCGGTTTTATCAAGCGCACGCGCGCCGAGGCCTCAAGGTACTTGGTCGTATCCCTTATGAACCTCTCGGTCACATTGAGCTTGTCTCCCCTCGAGTCCTCCAAGCCGAGCCCGGCGTCATAGCTGTCGAACCAGTGTTTGTAGTAGTTGTAGTTGCCTTTGCCCGAAATGGCCGCCCACCAGGCCGGAGTGAAACGCGCCTCGCCGGTCACATTGGAGAAAGGGCGTCTCTTGTCCGTCGCCGAGGCGAGTTTTCTCGTAGCCTCGTTTATGTTGAAGCTCTGGCTTATGTCGAGGTAGAAGTAATCGAGGTAGCTTTTTACCCCGTCTTCCATGTACTTTCCCGTGACGGTCGAGTTAATAGAGTAGGTCACTCCGTTGGCCGAGCCGATGTTGTCCACCGCGTCGAACTGCGGGAGGTCGTTTTGTACCGCCTCGGGCACGTAGGAGTAGATAAGCTTCGGGCGTATGGTGTGCCTGAGGGCCTTGAGGTCCTCAAAGCCGGTCTCAAAGACCCTCACGAAGGTCGTCGTCAGGTCCACGGTAGCCTCATAGATGTACCTGTCGAAGAACCTGCCCCTGGGGTTCTCGCTCGCCATGTAGAACGTCGCCCTCGGCGAAAAAGACGGCGTCAGGTCGAAGTACCCGCCGGGGTTCAACGGGAGCGATAGCCTTGGGTGTATGTCGAGGCGCTGGCCCGTCATGCCGAGTTTTCTTGAGAAGTTCACGAAAGAGGAGTCGAA
>JACRCJ010000210.1 GCA_016219075.1 Deltaproteobacteria bacterium
GGCCCCCTGGTCGCGGACGACCGTTTTGCGGACGATCTCCCGAGAGACCCCCTTCCGGTTGAGCTCGAAGATTATCTTTGCCGGCCCCCAGAACTTGTTCCTTACCCGGGAGCCCGCCAGCAGGGCCGCGAACTTCTCGTCATCGAGGCACCCGGCCTCACAGAGCTTTTCAACGGCTTTTTCCACCTCAACCCCTTCAAACCCCTTGGCAAGGAGCTTTTCCCTGAGCTCTGCCACACTTCTGGGCCTGAAGGAGATAAGCCTCAATGCCGTTGACATGAGGTCTTTCGGGGCGGCGTTTTTTTTGGCCATCTCTTATGTCAAAACCGCTCTATAGTGTCTTTTGCGGCCTCGGGGCTTTCTTTGTTTTCCTTTTCGAAGTCCTTCCAGCCCATCTCGCTGCTGGTGCCGGTTATGCCCTTGACCTTCAGGGCGAAGTCCGCGGGGTTACTCGCCTGACGCATCGCCTCGTCGTAGGATATAAGCCCCTTGTTCAGGAGAGCGAGTATCGACTGGTCGAAGGTCTGCATGCCGTATGTCGTGTGCCCCTTGGTGATGGCGTCCGAGATGTCTTTGGTCTTCTCCTTGTCCTCTATGCACTCCCTTATGCGCGAAGTCGTGACCATGACCTCTATGGCCGGGACCCTGCCCTTGCCGTCCTTCGTGGGCATTAGCCTCTGGGAGATGATGGCCTTTATGACCCCGGCAAGCTGTATCCTTATCTGCTTCTGCTGGTACGGGGGGAAGACGGATACGACCCTGTTTACCGTCTCCATCGCGTCTATCGTGTGGAGGGTGGAGAGCACCAGGTGGCCCGTCTCGGCGGCCGTAAGGGCTATCTCCACGGTCTCAAGGTCCCTCATCTCGCCGACCATGATTATGTCGGGGTCCTGTCTCAGGGCCCCCCTCAGCGCCTCGGAGAAGGTCTGGGCGTCCATGCCGATCTCTCTCTGGTTTATGATGCAGCGCTTGTCCCTGTGCAGAAACTCGATAGGGTCTTCGGCCGTTATTATGTGGCCGGACCTGTGGTTGTTGATGTGGTCGAGCACGGAGGCCAGCGTGGTGGATTTGCCGCTTCCCGTCACCCCGGTCACAAGGATCAGGCCCCTCATCTCGTTTGCGATCGCCTCGAGGACCTTCGGGAGGTTCAGTTCCTCGAAGGTCTGGATCTTTATGGGGATGACCCTCAGCACGATCCCCACGGCGCCTCTTTGCTGGAAGATATTGACCCTGAACCTGCCGAGCCCCGGAACGCTGTAGGCCATGTCCACCTGGTGGGAGACCCTGAAGACCTCCTTCTGGGCGTCGTTCATGATCCTCAGGGCCGTCTTCGCGACTTCGTCCGGAGCGAGCCTCTCGTGGTTCTTTATGGGCACGAGGTTGCCGTAGACCCGGAGTATCGGCGGCACGCCCGCCTTCAGGTGAACGTCCGAGGCCTTGCCCTTTACGGCGATGTTCAGTATCGAGCTTAAGTCAATATCTGCCATGTCTTACTCCTCTTTGACTTTTATGCCGTAATGCTCCAGTATCTTCTTTTCTATCTCAACGGCCTTGTCGGCGTGTTCTTTCAGAAATGTCCGGGCGGCTTCACGGCCCTGCCCAAGTTTCTCTCCGCCGTAGGAGAACCACGAGCCGCTCTTCTCTACTATGTTCGTGGTCGCGCCGAGGTCCAGTATGTCGCCTTCCCTTGATATCCCTTCGTTGAAGAGTATGTCGAACTCGGCGTCCCTGAAGGGCGGGGCGAGTTTGTTCTTTACGACCTTGACGCGGATGCGGTTGCCCACGACGGTGTCGGCCTGTTTTATCTGGCCGATCCTTCTTATGTCCATCCTCACGGTGGCGTAGAACTTAAGGGCGTTTCCGCCCGTGGTGGTCTCGGGGCTGCCGAACATCACGCCTATCTTGTGGCGTATCTGGTTTATGAATATGACGCAGGTGTTGCTTTTACTGATGGTGGAGGTGAGTTTTCTTAATGCCTGGCTCATAAGCCGGGCCTGAAGCCCCATGTGAGAGTCCCCCATGTCGCCTTCGAGCTCGGCCCTGGGCACGAGCGCCGCCACCGAGTCGACGACTATCAGGTCCACGGCCCCGCTTCTTATGAGGAGATCGGCTATCTCCAGGGCCTGCTCCCCGGTGTCAGGCTGCGAAAGGAGGAGCTCATCGGTGTCAACGCCGAGCCTCTTTGCGTATGACATGTCAAGGGCGTGCTCGGCGTCTATGAAGGCCACGGTGCCGCCTTTTTTCTGGGCCTCGGCCGCTATGTGGAGCGTCAGGGTCGTTTTACCGGAGGACTCCGGGCCGAATATCTCCACGACCCTGCCCCTGGGCACCCCTCCCACCCCAAGGGCGATGTCAAGGGCGGTCGAGCCGGTCGATATCGACCCAACCTCCACCGGGGTCCCGTCCTTGCCGAGCTTCATTATCGAGCCCTTGCCGAACTGTTTTTCTATCTGGCTTATGGCCAGCTCTATCGCCTTGCTCTTGTTCGACGCCGTTGTTGAAGAATTTGACATCTATCGGACCTCCCTCTTTGTTGGGTTGGATTTTTGTCAGAGGCCGCCGGCCTCTTATGACTTATGCCCGGAATCCCTCCCGGCGAGGCGCCGAATAAGAGCATTATCCATATCGGCGTCCCGGGCATGGTTCTTTAGTCTTTTACCTGACAGTATGCTTTTTAAATGATGGTACGCCTGAGACTTCGATTTGAGCTTTGCCTGCCGTATGGTCACAGGTACTTTCTATTAACGCTAAAAAAGGTCCCGCGATAGATCCCGCGTAAATCCGGGCGCCGAGACCTGGTGAGGTGACTTCACTTGAGGTCAAAACGCCTGAGTTCCGTGTACTCCGCCCCCTTCGGGCTTAAAACGCTCCTGAATAATACGAAATAATCGGCCTTGAAGTCCACATCTATATCTATCTTTGATTCTTCGACCCTTTTCCCGAGCTCACGGCCGGCACCCGGGGTCTTGACCCTCGCAAGCGTCAGGTGAGGGTGGAACGGGCGGTCGTCTTTCTCAAAACCCGACTCAAAGAGCCGTTCGTCTATGTTTTTTTGGAGTCTGATAAGCTCGGGGCTCTCTCTTATCCCGACCCAGATGACCCTCGGGGACTTAAGGTTAGGGAACACGCCGACCCCTTCCGCCTTGAGCGTAAACGCTTTGATGCCTGTAGCGGCCAGAAAGAGGGCCTCAGCCACCTTATCGACCTCTTCCGTCTCTATGTCGCCGAGGAATTTAAGTGTCAGGTGTATGCCCCCGGGTCTTACCCATGATACATCTTTTTGTGAGGACGCGAGGGAGTCCCGGACCTCTTTGAGCTTCACCATCAGCTCATCAGGCAGATTTATGGCCACAAAGGCCCTGATGGCGCTTCTCCCGCCGCCCGTATCCTTCGGCATGGCAGTCAAACCCTTGATTTACTTTCCGGCCCCTTTAAGCGCCCATAAGACCATCTCAAGCGCCGCCGTGGACGAAAGCTTCTTTATCTTCTTCCTCTCGCCTTTGAAGAGAAACTTCTTGACGAAGACGCTATCTTTTACGGACACCCCTATGAAGACCGTGCCGACGGGCTTTGCCACGCTCCCCCCGCCGGGGCCGACTATGCCTGTTACGGCGACGCCTATATCGCTTTTAAGCTTTTTCCTCACCCCGGAGGCCATCTCGTCGGCGGCGGCAACCGAGACCGCCCCGTACTCCCTCAGGGTGGCGGATTTGACGCCGAGCGACTTTTTCTTGACCTCGTTGTCGTAGGCGACGACGGAGCCGGTGAAATAACCGGAACTTCCGGGCACATCCGTTATCATGGACGACAACAACCCGCCGGTGCACGACTCGGCGGCCGCAATGGTAAGCCCCCTTTTTTTCAGGAGTTCTCCGACGGCCTTTTCCGGGCTTTTTTTCGTTCTTTCCATCCTCACCTGAGCGCCAGAGATATGATGTGCGCCGAGACCCCGGCGTATACCCCGGCCCCGATATCGTCAAGGACGACTCCCGTTCCGCCGCCCGCGCCCCTGTCGATAACGCCTATGGGGTATGGCTTCAGGATATCAAAAAACCTGAAAAGAATAAATACTAATATTACATTAAAGAGCGTGAAAGGCATAAGGAAAAAGGAGACCAGATAGCCGGCCGCCTCGTCTATCACGATCCTTGAGGGGTCCTTTTCGCGGGTAGATTCGCACTCCCGGCCGGCGATGTAGACCGAGGCGAGACATACCGCGAGCGTGAAGGCCGCCTGACCCAAAAGAGGCATCCTTGACGAGAGGTACGCCAGCGGCACCCCCCATAGCGTCCCGAAGGTCCCCGGCATCTTCGGGAGATACCCGGTATATGTGCCGGTGGCCAGAAATGTTATGAGTTTTTTATTCATCGGGTATCTTAA